>CAYRBN010000001.1:0-47226 GCA_964422625.1 uncultured bacterium
GAAGGGCAAAAAAACCATCAATATATGCTTCCCATACTTTCTTCATTCTCTTAAAGTTATCTGTCATTTCAAGAACTTCGTAACCTATAATAAATCCTGTGCTATTGAAACAATTTCATCAAAATCATATTCATCAAGATCAGTGTAACATTTTGAACATTTAAAATAGTTTGTTTCCCCGTCATCGGGATAAGCAGTATCTCTCTTTCTCACAATCCCATCCTCAATTTCGAAAATAGTATTTCTCCGTTCCGATAGACTAAAACAAAAATCTCTACTCCCGCACTTTTTACAGACATATTCTACCTTATTCATAATTACCTCCGTTTAGGTCTCAATCTATCTAAGGGTAATTCTTCGCCTGTCTTTAGATCCTTATACTTCCAAAAACGCCACCCATTAACAGGTAAACCATTCTGCACAGCCCTACCCGCTCCAGAAGGTGAGCGAAAAACTTGATTATTATATATTACTTTATTCGGCGAAAAATAAACAGCATAGTATAATTTACCTTTATAGTGAGCAAATATCTCTATCCCTTCACTTTCATCAAAAATTTCTCTGGAAGGAATGGCTTTAATTAAATCCTCAGGTGAAATTCTTAAAAGAGCAATTTCATCTTTTATAACCCCTATTCCATTTTCACACATTAATTCAACAAGTTCCTTCCCATTCATTAGCGAAATAGGAGCTTTGTATAGGTCACTTGCTTCTTCTTGGGCAGGATTAGAAAAATCTGAAGTTGTAATTATTAGTCCTTGTTCGTGAGGGCCTAAACTTCCTCGTAATTGAGCAATAGTCGAACTTTGGACATTATTACGCCACCGTTTTACCTGTATGCAGACTTTTGTTCTAATAACATCCCCAACAACGAGTTCACCCTTTACATCTATTCCTCCATCTCCTGTTCTTCCCACAATCTCAACATTTTCGAAACCTAAATTTCTTAACACTTCACCAGTTAATTCCTCGAATTTTGTTGGATCGATAGAGAGCAAAATTTCTAAAAGCTGGCTTTTAACTTGGTTGTTTTTATTCCTAATATCCGCAAATATTCCCTTGGGCTCAAACTCAGTTAAAGAATAATACCCCTTACCGTAAGAAATAAATCTAGACTCTTCTCCTGTCCTTCGGGTTTTTCTTATTTCAGAATTTATTACAGATGATAGGTTGCCCGCTGTTATCAAATCATTAGAGTCTAATAATCCTTCTTCAAATGCTTTATTTGCAATTTCTCTGTAATCCATGGGTTTTTTATCACTAAATTCCTTTAGAATTTTATAGGCAATCTCAACATAACTCAGAGCATTCAGTTTGTGGTGATTTTCATTCATTGAGTCCTCCCATCTCATGACCCAAATCATTTTTTTCAAGTTTACTAACAGAATCAAAAGTTTTTATCCTATTACTCTCTTTTTTCTTATTCTTTATAAAAAGCAATATCGGATAAACCGAGATATTTTTGAAAATTTCAAGGTTTGAAATGTCCACTATTTCCTCAATACTGAAATTGTCCAGGATACATTTCCTTAACCATCTTGCTGATTTCAAAACTTGAACCTTATTTGGAATAATATATCCAAACATACCAGTTGCATTTAGTAAATCCAATGCCATTTTAATAAAACAAAAATATAGATCAAACGCTCCCTTTGCAACTTCAGGAAAGTTTTCTCTACATACTTTTTTCAACTCACCGGGCATCTTCTTTGCCTCTAAATACGGAGGATTTCCAATAACAAAATCAAATCCACCTTTGAATTCTCGCATCTTATTTTTTAGGCAGAATACGGTTTCATTATCACTGGAGTCTCTTTTGTTCACCGAGTTAGTCAAAAATAAATTAAATCCTTTAGTCTTAAATGTCGGATTGGTTTTCTTGATCTCTTCTAATATGTCAAAAGTAGCCAATAGCAGATTTAATTCAGATAGTTTAAGTGAAAATGGATTTATATCTAACCCCCATATATTGTTCTGCAGTATCTCAAAAATGGAAGAATAACTATATTTTTTTCTTTTTAGATTTTTAATTAAAATGTTAGCTGCTCGTAAAATAAATGCACCACTACCACAAGAGATGTCTATTATTTTTTTATTCTTTAAATCAGCACTTATGGTATATCCTACACGAGTCAAAATATAATCTATAATTTCATCTGGAGTATAAACTTGCCCAAGCAATATTCTTTCTTCTTTGCTAATAAATTGCTCATAAAGTTTTCCTATCAAATCAGTATCTACATCTCTAAAATCGTATTTATTAAGTAAATCTAATAGTTGCAACTCAAGATGTCGTGGTGGGACATAATAGGTATATACCTCATCGTTAGCAAGATTGAAATACCTATCTTCAAAGTGTTCATAAAATTCATTCATAGACTCATATAAATCATTTTTTAATGGAACAGATAGAAAATCATTATCGATGCAATACTTCATAAAAATTGCTTTACCAAAATAAAGAATAATTGCTTCCAACATAAATTTGTTCCTGTCAGTTATTCCTGTGGTTTCCAAAAATATTTGGGTATTGGATGATTTTTGGGCGTTATCTATAAATGTTTTTAATAAGTCATGGAATTCTTTCAAAATTATATTGAAAACTTGCTTATCAGAAAAATTAATTTTGTGTTTAAATAAATACGCCATTTTTCACATTCTCCTTCTTATACATAGCGACTTCTGTATAAGATTTACATTCAACACTAATTCTAAATTTGAGACTCAAGAATAGCCCCTTTATATTTGGACTGAATCTCTTTAACGCTTAACATCTTTCTGCCTCCTTAATTTTTTGCACCATTATGGCGTCTAACTTCTTGTATTCACGAAGTCCAACTCTCTAAGCCTCTTTATGAGAATAGGACCTTCCGCCCCCTCACCCTTTGCAACTACTATTATGCAACCTGCATACAGCATAGAGGGCTGGATTTTGTGATTACAACATTTCAAAGTCTGTTCCTGACAGGCTCAGGAATGAAAACCTGTTCCTGACAGAACCTGCCCCGGCGAAAGCCGGGGCTCAGAAATTGCGAAGTGCAAATTTACAACCTTAACCGCATTGGAGGTCTGCGGACAGGGACAAGCCCTGTCCCTACAATGTCCGCAGGGTTATTTTTGCACAGCCTCAGTAGCTTGCTACTGCTTGCATTACCAAGGTAATGCACTCCATTGAAACTGACACCTGACCAAAGACGGTTATCAGTTATCGGTTATCGGTAAAGACCAACATCAAAGACAGTTATTAGTTATTGGTTATTAGGGCAATGGGGTACTTCATCCTTTTTCCTTTATCCCCCTACCACCTGCCACCTAACAAACTAACTAACCAACTAACTACCTGCCACCTGAACTACCCCTCCCTACCTGCAATCAAGGAATCCACTACTGATGGGTCTGCTAATGTAGAGGTATCACCTATGGCAGAAATCTCGCCCTCGGCTATCTTTCTCAAGATTCTACGCATTATCTTGCCAGAACGGGTCTTTGGTAGGGCATCAGTAAACTGTATCCTGTCCGGGGTTACAATAGGCCCCAGCTCCGTTCTAATATGTTTAATAAGGGTCTTTTTAAGGTCATCCGATGGCTCCATACCCTGCTTCAGGGTAACATAACAGTAGATACCCTGTCCCTTAATCTCGTGTGGGAAACCTGCTACTGCTGCCTCTGTTACTGATGGATGGGAGACAAGCGCACTCTCTACCTCAGCAGTGCTGATTCTATGACCAGAGACATTCATCACATCATCAATCCGCCCCAAGATCCAGTGGAACCCATCTTTATCTATCCGACATCCGTCAGCACTCCAATATTTGCCCGGGTACATTGAGAAGTAGACCTTCTTTATAAGCTCGTTCTTTTTGTCACCATATACCCCACGAAGCATGCCAGGCCAGGGACCCGTAATTACCAGAGACCCCCCTTCATCTATATCTGCAACTGTTCCATCAGTCCTTAAGACCTCGGTTTTCACCCCAAAGAAAGGCATTCCTGCTGAGCCTGGTTTGGTTGGGATAGCACCTGGAAGTGATGTGAGCATATGTCCACCGGTCTCAGTCTGCCACCAGGTATCCATTATCGGACATCGCTCCTTCCCAATCACTCTATAATACCAGATCCATGCCTCTGGATTGATGGGCTCTCCAACCGTTCCAAGAACTCTGAGGCTTGAGAGATTATGCCTATCAGGCCATTCCTCCCCATATCTCATAAGCGCCCTTATGGCTGTGGGTGCCGTATAGAAGATATTGACCTTATAATTCTCAACTATGTTCCAGAATCTGTCAGGCTCAGGCCAGTCAGGCACACCCTCAAACATAAGGGATGTTGTCCCGTTTGACAGGGGACCATAGACAATGTATGAATGCCCTGTTATCCAGCCAATATCTGCTGTGCACCAGAAGATATCGTCATCCTTAATATCAAATACCAATTTAGTGGTAAGGTGTGTATATAGAAGATACCCAGCAGTTGTATGCAAGACCCCTTTTGGCTTACCAGTTGTACCACTGGTATAGAGAATAAAGAGAGGGTCTTCTGATGACATCTCTTCACACTGACAGGTGTTCTCAATATCATCCGCCTTTATCTCATCATTCCACCAAAGGTCTCGCCCTGCTGTCATATTCGGGCTGGTATTCCCTCTGTTATAGACAATGACCTTCTCCACATCAGGACACCCCTGTAGGGCAGAATCTACCTTACCCTTAATATCTATCGCCTTTCCTCTACGGGACCCTGCATCTGCTGTTATAACAAATTTAGAGTCAGAGTCGAGTATTCGGCTCTTTAATGCCTCTGCACTGAATGCAGAGAAGACAACAGAGTGTATGGCTCCAATCCTTGCACAGGCTAAAAGGGCAATAGCCAACTCAGGAATCATAGGCAGAAAGATAGTCACCACATCCCCTTTTTTTACCCCAGATTTTTTTAACAGATTGGCAAATCTACAGACCTCTGTGTGCAGCTCTTGATAGGTGAGCCTCCTTTTCTCATCCTCTTTTTCTCCCTGCCAGAGGATTGCTACCTTATCTTTTTTAGACGAAAGATGTCTATCGAGGCAGTTATAGGAGACATTGAGTCGTGCCCCAGAGAAGAATTTGAGATAAGGTTCCTCAACCTCCCCTATCTTTGAAAAGTCGTGCTCCATCACCTTATCCCATTTCTTAAACCAGACAAGGTTCTCATCTGCCTGTCTTGCCCAGAATTTTTCAGGAGCATCTATGGACTCCTTATAGAGTCTCTTGTACTCCTCCATACTCCTGATATGTGCCTTCTCACTTATCTCTTTGGGAGGATAAAATATCCTATCCTCTTTCATCATAGCTTTCATTCCCTTTGCCATTTCTCCCTCCTGGTATAGTACTCATAGACAGTTTTATTACCTATGAGTATTGGTTAAGTAAGTAAGTCAAATACCCTAATAATTTACTGATCTATACAGATGTCAAAAAGCAATCGTTCTTTGTAGAATAGAAAAGGTGGTTTGGCAGAGCCTCTCTGTTCTATTGAAGACTACCAAACGGTGAGATTGCTCTCAGTTTTTGAACAATCCGTGGCAAAACCTCCATAACATAGTCTATATCCTCTTCTGTATTATCCTTGCCAAAGCTGAATCTGATAGACCCCTGGGCTATCTCCGGTGAAATTCCAAGAGACAGAAGAACAGGGGAAGGCTCTAATGAGTCAGATGAGCAGGCACTTCCACTGGATACTGCAATACCTTCATAATCCAGATTGAGTACCATTGACTCTCCCTCTACATATCTGACACAGATACTTAATGTCCCACCAAGTCTCTTTTCTGGATGCCCATTTATTAAACAGTCATCTATCTTCTCTACAATAGCCTGCTCTAATCTATCTCTCAAAGCCTTCAGTCTTTCCTCATCCTGTTTTTGCATAGCAATTTCACAAGCCCGACCTAATCCAACAATGCCAGGTATATTCTCGGTCCCTGCTCTTCTCCCCCTCTCGTGATGCCCCCCGTGTATGAGGCTCTCAATCTCTGTTCCCTTTCGGATAAAGAGAGCTCCAATTCCCTTTGGACCATAAAATTTGTGAGAGGATAGTGACAGGAGGTCAACTCCAAGGTCTCTCACATCTGTATTAAGTTTTCCAACTGTCTGAACTGCATCAGTATGAAAATAGATCCCTGGTCTGTTCTTCGTTCTTCTATCTTCGTTCACTTTCTGAAGGAGTTCGCCAATTTCCTTGATGGGTTGGATCGTTCCTATCACATTATTTGCATGCATAATAGTGACTAAGACTGTCTTATCAGTAATAGCGTCTCTAAGGGCATCCAGATCCACAATCCCATATTTATCAACACCGATGTATGTTAGATTAAATCCCTGTCTCTCAAGCCACTTACAGGTATTAACCGCTGCAGGATGTTCTATTCTGGAGCTTATTATATGATTGCCTCTCTCTCTAACAGCAACCCCTTTGATTGCAAGATTGATTGCCTCTGTGCCTCCTGATGTGAAAAAGATCTCTTCTGGTTTGGCATTGAGGATTTTTGCAACCTTCTCTCGTGCCTGTTCTCGTGCCTCCTGTGCCTGTTGTGCGAATTGATAGATACTTGAAGGGTTACCATACAACTCATTGAAATACGGGGTCATTGCCCTTACTACATCTGGGTCTGTGGGAGTGGTTGCGTTATGGTCCAGATATATAAACTTTCTCATAGTCCACCTCCTGTTAACGGTTTGCGTGTTTGCGAAATTAAAGAAACTTAATAATCTACGAAAACCTGCGTCCTAAAAAGAGAGCATTTTTCAATTTTCATTTTTCATTTTGCATTGAGCAATGGTCCCTCCCCCCACCACTATTTCACCATCATAAAAGACTATTGCCTGCCCTGGAGTGATCGCCATCTGTGGTTCTACGAATTTTACCAGAATATTCTTTCCATCAAGAGGTGAAATCTCTGCGGGGATCTCTTTGTGACGATATCGTATCTTTGCCTTTAATTTAACTGGCGCTTTTAATTCTTTTATAGCTATCCAGTTCAGATCAGAGGCTATAAGCTCATCTCCAAATAAATCCTCTCTTTTGCCCACCATAATAGCATTTCGCAGATAATTCATAGCAATCACATATAATCGCTCTATTGATTTTGATAGATTTAGCCCTTTACGTTGTCCTATAGTATAAAATGGGATTCCCCGGTGTTCACCAATAATCTTGCCCTCTTTATCCAATATAGGTCCTGGCTTGGACGCAAAAAACTGGGAATAACCTCCAGCAATGAAATCCTGACTCTCCTGTCTCTCATCAACACCAAGCCCGAGGTCTTTTGCTATTTTCCTTGTCTCTTCTTTGGTGTAAATGCCCAGAGGAAAAAGAGAGAATCCAAGCTGCTCCTGAGATAAGGAGTAAAGGAAATAAGACTGGTCTTTGTTTTCATCCACACCCTTTTTTAGGAGATGTCCATCTCCTGTTTTATTCTGTTCTATTCGGGCATAATGACCTGTCGCGAAATAATCAAACGAACCCTTGAGCCTTTCAATCAAAGCACCAAATTTCACCAAGCAGTTACACCTGATGCAAGGGTTAGGAGTTCTTCCTATGAGGTATTCCTTATAGAAATAGTCCAAAACATAGCTCTTATACTCCTGTTTCATATCAATTATATTGAGTGGGATATCTAATCTCTCTGCCACCTTTCTGGCATCTAATATATCTTCTCTCTCTCCTGGTCCATAGCATGCATGCCGAAGCCCTTCCTTGCAAGTGCTCTCCCCATCCCATATCTTCATTGTTACTCCGGAGAGTTGATACCCCTCTTCTTTAAGTAGAGCGGCGGCAACGGATGAATCCACGCCTCCACTCATTGCTATGACAACCCGCAATTTAGACATACTTAGTTATAGTGAAAAAATGCTAAAACCACAATCAATATGGATATTCCTTTTTGGGGCGGATCTAAAGATCCGCTACTACATTAGCTTTGGATATCCATCCCGTGTAGTAGCGTAGCTTTAGCTACGCAAAAACGAATTATTCACCGGTAACTACTTAGTTATAGTGAAAAAGTTGAAAATCACTTGGAATTTGTTCATAAATTGAGCATTCTGTTTAATGCCCTTTGGGCAGAGTTAATGGTCTCCTCTGGTAGCTCTATTGCATAATGTTCCTCTTTCAGGGCAAGATATACATCATACAAGGTGGTTATCTTCATCTGTAGGCATGACCTGGCTATGCCTGCGGTATAAAACTCCTTCATGGGGTTCTCCCTCTTCAGTCTATAGATAAGTCCCTCTTCTGTTCCTATGAGAAACCTCTTATTGGATGATTTCCTAGCATAGTTCAGCATACCACTGGTTGAGAGGACCTCATCAGCAAGGTCGACAACAGAGGGGACACACTCTGGATGGACAAGTAGAAGGGCATCTGGAAGCCTTTCTTTTGCAAGAACAACCTCTTCCTCTCTTATCCTTGCATGGACATAGCAGAAACCATCCCAGGGAATTATCTCTTTGTCTACGAATCTCTGGCAGTATGATGCAAGATTTCTATCAGGGATGAAAATAATCCTGTCCGCAGAAATACTCTTCGTCACCTGTATTGCATTTGCTGATGTACAGCAGACATCGGATTCACTCTTCACATCTGCGTTGGTATTTACATAAGAGACCACCTTGGCATCAGAATATCTCTTTTTCAGCTTTAGTAACCCTTCTTTATTTACCATATCCGCCATTGGACAGCTTGCTTCTTTTTTCGGAAGGAGAACAGTTTTATTAGGCGAGAGTATTTTCGCCGTCTCTGCCATAAACCGAACACCGCAGAATACTATTATCCGTGCATCTATGTTTACTGACTTTTTCGCCAGCTCAAGTGAATCACCCCAGAAATCTGCAATGTTCTGCACCTCTGGGATCTGATAGTTGTGAACCAGAATGATGGCATTTTTTTCTCTCTTTAACCTCTCAACCTCCGCTATAAGAGTCATGTTAAAGTCCGAAGTCCAATGTTAACCCTGTGAAGCATCTTGCTCCACACTGATGCAAGGTGCCTCACCTATTTCTATGAAAATATTAAAAATTTACTTGACAAGATCTTTGCAATATTCTTCTCCCAGTCTAATGATTTTCTCTGTAACCTCTACTGCGGACCTACCAATCAAGACCGATATGGGCTCTTTGCCAACTGCGCCAGTTCCATAAGCAATATCAGGGACCCGTCCGCCTACAGAGATTATTACCGTAGCCGCTTTCCATGCCATAGAATTGCCTTCTCTCCCTCTCTTCTCCTCGGGTTCCTTTGATCTATCTGTGCAAGCAAGGAGGAGATTATTTTTAGCACAGTATTCCTTGAGCCATCTCCCGAACTGCTCATTATGGATAAAATTAATTCCAGCCCTCATTTCTGGGTTCGTCTTCATTATCTCAATGATAAATCGTGCCATATGGGATGATGCACCGAATTTAGGGAATCCAGAGGCTCTGGGGAATCCATTTACTACCGTTATTCTACCCTCTATTCCAGCCACATCTTCCCTTGATTTTGCGTATGGAAGGGCATATACCATGTTTGTCCTCACCTCGGGGATGAGGTGGGCAAACGGGCTGAAACTCTCAAGCAGGGTTATTGCCTTGAGCATATTTCCCAGAACCCCATCTTTCTCATTCATATTTAGTCTCCTATAAATACAGTTTCCTCTCCTATCCACCCCAGATATTGGGGCAATCCTCGCTCAACCTTGTATGAGCTACTCCCTTACATTCTATCCTCACTTTTACCATGCCAGAATTGCAATCACTATATCTTGCACAGATTGATGCAGCAGTTCTGATATCTTTCTTCTTGTAAGTTCCCTTCAATATTGTTAGGGGACTACCAAATCCAATTACTTCCATCAACAGATCATTCTGTTCTGCAAGTCTATTAAGTATTCCATTCTCCTCCTCATTTCTACCAACTACTACCTTGGCACCACTATCTAATCTAATATGCCTTCCATATCTTAAAAGATGTATATGCTGGACACTATCTTCGTTATACTCAAATGCCTCTCTAATCCTTTTTGCAAACTGTGGATCGGT
Source organism: uncultured bacterium (assembly GCA_964422625.1). Taxonomy (GTDB): domain Bacteria; phylum Hydrothermota; class UBA3073; order UBA3073; family UBA3073; genus CAYRBN01. The sequence continues at coordinate 10,053 of CAYRBN010000001.1, forward strand.
TAATCTACAACCACCTGCCGGGGAGGCATAATCTCTTATGCCCAGTTCTTCTGCTAACCTCATCTGGGGCTTTCTCGACCGTCCTTCTATTCCGAGCAGTTTCTCCCTATCTATCAATCCTTTTTTCTCTGGGACCGTTGGTGGAAGAAATTGGCTAGAGAGTGGCCTCAGTATCAATCCTTCTAATTCAGCCTCTTTTTCTATAAGCATCATCGCCTCTCTTCTTTGGGACATTGGACGCTGGCCCAGGACCTCTCCTGTGAACAGAAAAGATGCCCCCACTTCTTCCATATATTCGCTTGCTTTTTTCAACATGTATATCTTGCAATCTATGCATGGGTTCATATTCTTCCCATAACCATGCTTTGGGTTCTTTATTATCTTGATGTAATCTTCAGCCCCAACAACCACTTTTATCTCAACTCCAATCTTCTTTGCTATCAGAGTTGCGGAATGCGGACAACCATTTTTTGTGCAGGAGAAGAAAGGCGTGATAAGATTAAAGAGCATCACTTCAATGCCCTGTTTCAGCATTAATTCTACTGCTAATATGCTGTCCAGTCCACCAGATAGTAAGCCAATAGCCTTTGTCATCACTTATCCCCTCAAGCGATTCTCTGTATTGTCAAAAAACTGATAATAGGCTACTAGTGCCCTGTATACTAATGTGTGCAACATTTCTATTACAAAACTGTAGGGGGGGCTCTCCCCGATAATATTGTCGGAACTGAAAAGCCCCTTCTACAAAATCTACATTTAGCCCCCAAAAAGGTACAGATGTTTATTAACACAGCACCAGACTGAAGATAAGGGAAAAAACATGAGATTAACGACACCTGGGTCCCCGCTCTTTAGCCTCATCGTCGCAGTCACATGTGCATGCATCATCTCTGTACTTCCCTTCATCGCAGTCATATGTGCATTCAGCGTCTTTGAATTTCTCTTCATACCTTGCTGCGTATTCCTGGATCAGTTTGACTACATCAGGGTTATTCGATGTAATCTTGATGAGAACACCGTTTTCAACATCGCTGATATCAACTTCTACATCCTTTATCCATTCCGGATGTCTGCGATGTCTGTCCTGACACCTACATTCTTCATTATGTGTAGCAGTTAGAAATACGACTCCGACAACGCATGCTAGCATAGGCACTATCAAGAATTTATGCATCTCCCTCACCTCCTTTCAATCTTCCAATCTATATGTATATCTTATCTCAGACCCTTTCTCAAGCATTGCTGATATACAGCAGTACTTCTCTTTTGAAAGTCGAATAGCCTTTTGAACATTCTCCTCAATAATCTTCTCCCCTTTCAGTATGTATTTTATCTCTATTAATCTGTAAACCTTTGGGTCCGTTTCTTCTCTCTCGCCTCTCAGCTCAATCTCAAACAGATCTATTCTACTCCCCATTTTCAAAAGGATAGAGACTATATCCATCCCTGTACAGCCACCGAGAGCGGCAAGAAGAACCTCTATCGGCGTAGGTGCGGCCCCCTTGCCTCCAAACTTCGGCATGGCATCCATAGTTACCGGGTGTTCACTATCAATTGCCCCTATAAACTCCATACCACCTTGCCATCTCACTTTTGTCTCAATCATGCCCGCCTCCTTTACAGGTGTTATATGTCGGGGTAACTCACAATTCCCACTTATTATAACAGATATAAGATATTTTGTCAAGAAAAAAAAAATAAATCCTGTTAATCCTGTCTAAAAATCCTGGATATGCTCCCCTATGTTTGAGGCATGGAAATTTATCCGCTCAAGGTCTGAAATAAGGTCAAGATGCACGGTGCTGGTCTCTATCGATTCCGGAATCCTCTTCCTCAAGCGATCAAGATGTCTATCATGGTATTTTGATAAAAGTTTCCTTCCCTCTCTGCCTCTTTTGACAACCTCCATAGCTAAAGCAGTGTCAGATGTAGCAAGTGCATTTATTGCCATTCCAAGCGTCTCTTTTGAAAACTCTGTAAATTCCTCTAACTCCATGAACCCCTTTTCTGAAAACAGAAACCCCTTTTTTATCTTCTTTTCCGCGTAGATCATAAGACTCTTGGAGACAATATCCCCTATATGTTCAAACTGGTCCACTATATGGAGTAATTTTGCACTTCTCTTTGAAAGTTCCAGCGATACCTCCTCTTGTGACATCTTGATGAGATAGAGGGTTATATTCTCCTCCATGGCATCAACCCTATCATCATCCTTAACAAGCCTTGCCCTCTCGGTCTCCTCGTCTGTTCTGATCACTTCTATAGAGCGGGAAAGCATTGAGTGAACAATATCTGCCATTCTCAATATCTCCCTCAGTGCCTGTGCAATTGCGATTGTTGGTGATGAGAGTAGTGTATAATCAAGATAACGGGGTTGAAACTCGGTCTTTTTCTTGGGGATAAGTCGCTTTATCAATCTTGCATAAGGCATGAGCAGTGGTAAGAACAATAAAGCAGAGAAGAGATTGAAGAGCGTATGTGCATTTGCAACCTGTCTTGGAGCAGAGCCAGGTATGTATCCCACAAGGGTGGCAAACTGGGGTATAAATGGGAGGAAGATAGCCGCCATAATAACCCTGAATAGTATATGTGCAATGGCTACTCGCTTTGCCTCCACGCTTCTGCCGAGAGAGGCAAGTAAGGCTGTTATTGATGTTCCTATATTTGCACCCAATATGATTGCTATAGCAGTTTGAAGATTTATCAACCCCTCAAATGAGAGTGCAAGGACAATTGCCATCGTAGCTCCTGATGCCTGGATTACGGCACTGAATAGGCTTGAGAGAACAAGCAGGGAAATATGATATTCTCCGATGCTCATAAGCTTATCAGTAACTCCGGGGAGGAATGTGAGTGGATGAATTGCATCTGTCATAAGCTTCATGCCAAAGAATATGAGCCCAAATGAGAATATAACCCTGCCTGCATAGTGAATCCTTTTACCCTTTCCAAGTATCATCATAAAAAAACCGCCCGCAATAATGAGAAGTGCTATATCAAACACCTTAAATGCAATCAGTTGCACAGTCAATGTGGTTCCTATCCCTGCTCCAAGAATAACGCCAAGTGTCTGGACAAAATTTACAAGCCCTGCCTCGGCAAATGAGACAAGCATAACCGTTGTCGCTGAACTTGACTGCGTAAGTATCGTGATGAATATACCAACAGCCACCCCAACAACAGGATTCTTTGTCATCCTCCACAGAAGCTCCCTTAACTTACCACCTGCTATTCTTGTGAGTGCCTTGCCACCAAAGTTGAGCCCATACATAAACAGAGCAAAGCCCCCTAACAGGCCAATTATTAGAAAGAAGAGAAAACCAGACCTCATCGCAATGTAGGAAAGCCTGACACCCTCCTCTGATAGAGGAGAGGTTGCAGAAAGCCAGTATTCACCCTCCATGTCTCCAGCCCCAAGAGAGAATATTGCATAGCCTCTTGAGTCTGTTGTTGCAGTGAAGATGGTGTTCAGGTATCCCTTATCTACCCCAGGCGGAGCAGATATAATTCTCAGGCTTACAGGAACTTCCTTCTGGGGAACACCCTCGTTATCTGTCACCTCAATAATCATAGGAGAGGGAAGTTTCGCACCCACGGTTGCCACCATCCCATCTCCTGATATATCATCTCCTCTTGCATCCCTTGCCCTTGTAAGGTAGAAAGGGTGAAGAAGAAGTATTATACATAGAAGACCGCTCATAGAGGCTCTTATTATACTATACCTTTCCTGATATGTCAAGGGATTTTTAATTAGATTAGTCAACAGGTGGAGTGGCTTGCTCCATCTGTTATTGCTAATATTAGCACACAGATTTACACAGATAAAACTGATTTACACAAATATAATTCATTATAAAGATTTTTTTAAATCTGTGCCTATCTATTCAATCTGTGTAAATCTGTGTGCTTCTCCTCTTTTTTCCTTGACTTTTTATAAAGAATGTGTTAAAATAAGTTGTAACTTGAGGGGTAGAGAAAGAGAAGATGCTTCCGATGAATACCGGGACAGAGGCTGTAGAGACCGCAAGAAAATGGGGATACCTTATAAAAGGGGTTCTTCGCGCTTTTAGTTGGTTCAAATGCCGACCAAATGCTATAGGGATTTGAGAATATGGCTTATTGTATTTAAGAGGTAATACCTTTTTCGTTTTATAAGTAGGAGCTTTCTAAAAAACGGCTTTCAAAAATGTAGGCACGATTTCAAATCGTGCTAGCACAAATTGAATTTGTGCCTACAAATGCTCTAGGTGAACAGTCTTATATACAAATATGCAAAGAGCGCAAATTCAAGGAGGTTTGTCCATATATTCTACCAACTAAAAGAGCGAAGAACCATAAAAGGAAAGAGGAGGAAGAGATAGGTGGATAACCTGAAGACTGCCTAACAGTCTATTATCAGTTTTTTTAACAATACTGATTATTAGAAAAGGGGAGAATATGATAAGATTGATAGACCTGTGTGAAGAGTATGAGGTGATAAAAGAGGAGATAGATGAGGGTATACGAGAGATAGTCACAAACCAACAGTTCATTGATGGAGGGCATATTGGAGGATTTGAGAAGGAGTTTGCAGACTATCTCGGTGTTAAACACTGTATTGGGGTAGGGTCCGGGTCTTGTGCCCTTGACCTTGCACTCCTTGCCCTCGGTATTGGTGACGGTGATGAGGTGATAGTCCCAAGCTTTACATTCATCGCGACTGCTGAGGCGGTCTCACATATCGGGGCAAAACCAGTATTTATTGATTCAGACTACAAAACCCAGAACATAGATGTTGATAAGATAAAATCTCTTATGACCACTAAAACAAAGGCTGTTATCCCTGTCCATCTCTATGGAAACCCCTGTGATATGGATAATCTTATCAGGGTTACAGAAGAGAATGGGCTCAAGATTGTAGAAGATTCTGCCCAGGCACAGGGAGCCGTATATAATGGGAAAAAGGTATCCACAATTGGTGATGTGGGTGCTTTCAGTTTCTACCCTGCCAAAAATCTTGGGGCTTATGGACACGCAGGAGCTGTGGTAACAGATGACGATGAGATTGCCGAGAGGATAAGACTTCTTGCAAATCATGGTAGAACAACCCACTATGCCCATATGATACCAGGATACAATTACAGAATGGATTCTATTCAGGCAAAGGTTCTCTCTATAAAACTTCAGCACCTGAATGAATGGAATAGAAGAAGAAGAGAGATTGCAGATATCTACTCATCTGCTCTTAATGACCTACCTATTCAACTGCCAGAGGATAATGGTTCTGTATATCATCTTTATGTTATAAGAACAGAAAAGAGAGAGGAACTTGCAGACTGGCTCAAAGAGAAGGGTATAGAAACGAGAATTCACTATCCTCTTCCTCTACATCTGCAACCTGCATATAGAGACCTCGGGTATAAGGAGGGAGATCTTCCGGTCTCAGAAAGGCTTGCAAAAGAGGTTCTATCTCTACCTCTCTATCCATATCTTAAGAAGGATAGGGTCTGGACAGTGATAGAGAGAGTGAAGGAGTTCTTCTCATAGGGGGGTGTTCAGGAACTCCTTAAGTCCTTGAGGGAGAGCGAAAGCCCCTGTGTGGATTTCAGAAGTGTAATATTTTAAGAGGGGTGGCGGGGGTCTAAATATGGCGGGGGATCTCTGTGATGCTATGAGAAAAGACCATATCCCCCCTGGATATGTTGGTATTGGAGCAAGGTAGAGTTGGACAGATCTAAATAGCGATCTGAGAGTCTTTATCTGGTTTTTTATAAACTCTCTATCGTAGAATGGAGACTGGGATTGTGCAATAAATATTCCCCTATCTCCCAGAACCTCTTTACATCTTGAAAGGAACTCTTTTTTTGCAAGAGAGAGAGCCGAACCTTCCGGGTCTGTTGAATCAACAAAGATAATATCTGCCTTATCAGTTTTCTTTATCCATTTTGCACCATCCTCATAGTAGATTTTCACCCTTGGGTCAGAAAGCCAGGGACATCCAAATATCTTTCTTGAGACCGCAGTAACCCTTTCATCTATCTCTACAAGAGAGACCCTGTCCACATCATATTTTAGGACCTCACGAACTGAAAATCCATCTCCACCACCTATTATAACTATATCCTTTGGAGAGGAATGAGAGAGCATAGCGGGATGAATCAACATCTCATGGTATATATACTCATCTCTTTCCGTGAGCATAACCTTGCCCGAAAGAAGCAATACCTTATCAAACTCATAAGTATCAATAACCTCTATCTCCTGAAATCCACTTTTCTCCCTGTGGAGCAGGCCCTTCACCCGCATAACAATCCCTACATTAGGTGTATGAGGTTCTATAAAGAGAAATCCCTCCATTCTACTCACTACTCACTACTCGCTACTCATATCCACAACCCCTCTCTTAATGAAGGATATTTTGACATGCTCTGGCCGAAATGTGGTTTTCAAATGTTCTATAGCGATGTCTACATCAATACTATCACTGCACGAGAAAAAATCTATTGCAGCATAGTTGTGCTCTGGCCAGGTGTGCACCGAGAAGTGAGATTCTGCTATTATTACAACGCCTGATACACCATAAGGTTTGAAATGATGAAATCTGGAGGTTATTACTCTGGCATGAGATAGGCAGGCTGCTTCAAGAAATGCCTCCTCTACTTTTCCTGAGTCAGAAATTAGAGATGGCAAACACCCATAGAACTCTATAATGGTATGTCTCCCTAATATCTTTTCCACTCTCTATTATCTGTTGACTGTCAGGGTCATCACCCATAAAAAGCCTCCATAAGTTATCTTATTGTAACAGAAAAATTCTTTTTTGTCAAGAAAAAAATTCGCTAACTATACGAATAGAAATCAATAGAAATTTAGTGAGATTAGTGGACGCACTTTTTTCTTGACTTTCTCTATTTCTGTGTTATAATCAGAAGGAGTGGTGAGTTGAGCAATTGCGTATAAAAGGGGTATAATGTTCAAAACAGAGAAGTTTAGCATTTGGATATTGTCTGTAATTTGGTGCTTGAGATTTGGAATTTAGAGTATGAGGGTATTTAAGGAGGTATTTTTGACAATCTTTGACCAGGAGGTTGTATGTACATCGTACTACTAAGCCTGGTCACATTCCTGTTTGATGGGGGTGTGGCAACAGTAGGGAGGTCTTATGCCCCGTTCGTAAATCCAGCAGGCATTGCAATATCGCCGGGGTTGGAGACCTCATATCTATTAGGTATAAATGGAGGGGAGGCGACCCATACCATTGGTCTATCTATGGGAGGTATCGGGTTCGGAACAGAGATTAGAGGCGCAGAACGGAATTTTATCTTATCAAGTGGGCTTCGGATAAAAGACTGGATATATTTTGGTTCAGGATATAGATTTGGCGACATTGGGGGATATAACATTGGGACTATCATAAGACCGCACAGGTTTCTCTCCATTGGAGTGGTGGGAGATAAGATTGATGATAGATATCTGGTCTCATCAGGGATTGGGGTGAGACCAGGGACAGACAGGATAACCCTCACCATTGATGGTGTCCTTGAACAGGATAAGGTGCCTGATTATAGATTTGGGGCGAGGCTTGAACCAGTTGATGGAATATTTATAGAGGGCTATTGGGATGAAGACATCTGGAGGGCAGGTATCTCCCTATCTCTTGGCAATATTGGATTTGGTGGTAACATTGACGGAGCAGACAATTATAACGCGGGTATGGTGTTTTCAAGAGAGAGACACCCTACATTCAAAAAACCTGCCACAAGGTTTGCCGAGCTCATACTAAAGGGCTCTTATCCAGAACTTGAGAGGAGTGGTATCTTCTTTGAGAAGGTAACTGCACCTTTCTATAAACTACTTTCAAGGATAGAAGAGCTATCAAAAGAGGATGCCTGTAATGGCATACTTCTAGAACTGAAAGGTGCCCGGATGCGTATGAGCCAGTGGGAGGAGCTAAGAGACGCACTCGTTGATTTCAAGGCAGAGGGCAAAAAGGTATATATCTATGGAACCCATTATGGATTTGGCTCTCTCTATCTCGCATCTGTGGCAGATTCAGTATTCCTTCATCCAGCAGGAATGGTCTTTATTCCGGGGATCCAGGCAAGGATGATATACATAAAAGGGACGATGGAGAAACTTGGAATAGAGGCACAGATAGAGAGGATTGGGAGGTTCAAATCCGCATCAGAACCATTTGAGAGAGAAGATATGTCAGAAGAGGATAGTCTCCAGCTTATGGAGTATCTCAGGGACATATACTATCCAACAATAGAGACAATTGCAGAGGCAAGGGATATCTCACCAGACAGTCTAAAGAGACTGATAAACGAGGGGATCTTCTTTACAGGAGAGTCTGCACGAGAAGCAGGACTCATAGATGCAGTCTGGGAGAAGAATAGAGTTGATTCCCTTGTTTTTGGAGAAAAGAGAGATAGATTCAGGAAAGAGAGGGAAGTGAAGAGAGGATGGAGAGAAGATAAAGAGAAGGAGAAGATAGCACTGATAATTGCAGAAGGGGGTATCATAGAGGGCAGATCATCAGACGGGTGGATAGGCTCAGATGATATGGTGAAGACACTTGAAAAGGTGAGGGATGATAAGAGCATAAAGGCGGTTGTGTTCAGAGTGAACTCTGGAGGAGGTTCTGCCATTGCATCAGAGATGATTGGCAAGGCGCTCAAGGATGTAGCAGGAGAGAAACCTGTTGTTGTCTCTATGGGGAGTGTTGCTGCTTCTGGTGGATATTATATATCTGCTTATGGAGACAAGATATACGCAAATAACTCTACACTCACAGGTTCAATCGGGGTGATATGGGCTGGCTTTCTTTTCAAGGGGCTTTATGACAAGATTGGGATCTCCTGGGACATAGTAAAATTGGGTAGGCATGCTGATATACTCTCTGACATCCGTGAGTGGGATGACTATGAACGGGAAAAGATAAGGGGAGCTACGGAGTGGTTCTATGATAGATTCACATCTACGGTTGCGGATGGAAGAGATACGACAGCTGAATACATACACTCGATTGGAGAGGGAAGGATATGGAGCGGAGTGGATGCAAAGGAGATTGGACTGGTTGATGAGATAGGCGGGATGTTTGCCGCACTGAAATCTGCTCAAGAGATGGCAGATATTGAAGAGAGAGATGTTGTGATATACCCAAAACCAGAAAGGGGGTTCCGCTTTGACCCTACATTTGGGATCAGTAGTTCTCTATCATCTATCAAATCTCTTCTCTCATCAGAATATCTCTACATTATGCCATATAAGATAGATGTGGAGGTGAGGTGAAGGGAAAAGGAAAAAGGATAAAGGATAAAGGATAAAGGATGAAGGAGTGAGGCGTAGGGCGTAGGGCGTAAGGAGTAGGGCGTAATTGATAATCAGTTCCCTGACACCTAACACCTGACACCTGATTTGACCTAATAACCAATAACTAATAACAAATAACCAAGCTTACTGCTTACTGATAAAGGGGGGGGTTGTATGGAAGAGGCAAGAATAAAAAGTGCAATAGGCAAAATAAGACCAGCAATCCAGAGAGATGGAGGAGATGTGAAGTTTCTCTCCTTTGATGGCGAAACGGTCAAGGTCAAGCTTATCGGTGCCTGCTCATGCTGTCCAATGGCTGGAATGACCCTGAAGAATACAATAGAAAAAGCGATAAAGAGTGAAGTGCCATCTGTGAAGAAGGTTGTTGCGGTATAGGAAGGTCAAAAAGTCAAAAGATCTAAAGGTCATCCTTAATGACATGGTAACCCATTAACCTGATTACTGATAACCGATTACTGATAACTGGTTACTAACTACTGCTTACTGATAGGGGGGGGTGTAGCTCAGTTGGGAGAGCGCTAGAATCGCACTCTAGAGGTCAGGGGTTCGAATCCCCTCACCTCCACCATAATGAATTTGTTATAATACAGCGAACAGTCTGGAATATCATAAGATAGGCTTTCTAATCTTGAAGGTATGACCTTTCATACTATTACGAAAATTGAGGAAGGGGTCCCACCAGACTAAAGAATTGAGACCATTAAAAAAAAACAGGTTATTCTCCAATTTAGTTATGGACTCTGCGAGTTGGTTTAAACAGTAACCTTTATACTGGATAGTTCTAATAATATAGCTTTTTGTATTTAAGAAGTAATCTATTTTCGGAGAATAAGCATAATTATTTAAGACAATAGGGGATAAAGTAGATTTTAAGTCCACTGTGTCTACCTATTCCATCATCTTGGCACATGGGTCTCATCTCAAAATAACTATCTTTTGAGTCATTGCTTCTGTTCCCGTAGTCAATTTTACAAAGTATACTCCCGTAGCTATATCTTTCACACTCCATATCACACTCTCTTCACCTGCAGGTAACCTTCCATTTATAAGTTCTGTAACCATCTGCCCCAACAGATTATAGATTCTGAGTGAGACATCAGCCTCTTCTTTTAGCATAAACGAAATCCGGGCATTATCTTTGATTGGCTTTTCTATCTCTAAGATAGAAAAGGTATAGCTATATTCTTCCACCCCAACAGTGATGATGTCTCCCAGGTCTCCGGGCAGGATCTGATAACTACCATCATAAGGTGGTTCATTATCGTTCTGGTCTAAAATTCCTACTACACTTATGGGCCAGGAGGGTTCTTCACTGCCATCTATATTTGTGTTATTATATATCCTTAATGTAACGGTATCTATTCCATCTTCATCTGTTATAAGTATGTTGGCACTCACCCCTGAAGGGGGCCAGGGTGTGGCATCCGCCCTGTTCACACTGTCAACCCTGATGAGTCTCCCCTCATAGGTTTCCTCAAAGTCTGATAGGAGAATCAAGGATGGTGAGGGAACACGGTTAGAGCCTAATCTTTTTAGCCTTTCTATACCCCTTATCTGGGTCATTCCAAAAGACTGATATACTTCTCCTGCAACCCTTATTGAATCCCCCCTCCATATCTCTGGGTCATATCTTGGGATCCATACCATAATCCCGGCTTCTCCATCCTGGAGGAAAATGCTGTGTGGTGATACAATATACCATTCAACAGTCGCAACCCCCTCAATCATTACCATCTCACCCTTCTTATCGGGAATAAAGTCAGCATCTCCATCAACTTTTACGGAGGAAATCGTGGATATATCTCCCCAGAACCAGGCAGTATCAGTAATCATAAGATTACCAGCAAGGTCATTTAATCCAGAGACAACAAGTCTATAGAAGAGATTAGATTGTGGGGATGTAGTGAGATGAACAAGCATAGGATCAACTGGATCAAGTTGAGCAGATGTTATGCTTATTCCCTGGTCAATGCTATAATTGGCTGTGTCCTCTGCAGAGGCCTTGATTAATGGCTCATTGAATCTGATATTTACAGAATCCTCTCCCCAGGAGAAAGCAGTTATTATGTAAGGTGGGGTAATATCTGGACCACCTGTAACGAATGCGGAATCTACATAGACACTGGCAGAGATAATAGTATCCCCCCAGTCTACATCATATACCCTTATCTCTACATGCACGGTCTCGGCCTCTAAAGGGGCAAGCGCAGATAGGGCTAATCCCTGCCAATCTGTGCTATCAACGGAATAATCTGTATTATCGTTTGATATCCAACTGCCATCACCCCTAAACCACCTCACGGTGCCTCTCACTCTCCCGTAAGGGTCATTATCATATACCCAGAAAGTATATGCATAGATTGCGGCAGCAGTGGCAGGAAGTTTCTGGTATATCCAGCGTGTAGGCGTTGTAGCCCACAGGAGTTTGCAGGCATATATTCCTGTGTAGATTATACTATCTTCTTGCTCTGCTGTGAGGCCCGGACCTGATGTGCTCCAGTCATCCAGTACCCCGGCTGTCCATTCCTCAGGTGGTTTTGTCCACTGGTAACTCCCGAAAGGAGAGATAGAATCAATATCAGCTCACACATACAACCTCCAGGTTTAGATTGAAGATAACAGATGGAACATCTTACTCTATTTTTTCATACTCTTTTTATGATAACATATCAACCGGAAATTTGCAAGTAAAAAATTGTTAAGATTTTATTAAGGGTGAACCATTTTTTACTCTTGACATTTTGGGATTTATGCAGTATAATAGATATGAGATGCGATTTGGATTTCATATATCCATAGCAGGTGGATTTGGGAGGGTTACAGATAGGGCAGAGAAGAAGGGATGTGAGACCCTCCAACTATTCTCCCGTAACCCGAGAGGGTGGCATTGTCCCCCACTTAACGATATAGATGTGGCAAAGTTCAGAGAGGATATAAAGCAAGCAGGGATATCTCCTGTATTCGTTCATCTTCCCTACTTGCCAAACCTTGCCTCGCCCAAAGACGACCTCTTGAGCACTTCAATATCCTCCCTTGAGGAGGAACTTCATCGGGCAGAGATACTTGGTGCAGATTTTGTGATAGCACATATGGGTAAAAGAATTGACTCTCCTCTCCAGGATGCAATAGAGAGAATGGCTTTTTCAATAAACACTGCTCTTGGTAATGTGAAGAATGATACAATTCTTCTTCTTGAAAATACAGCAGGACAGGGCTCTGAGATAGGAGATAAGTTCTCGGTGATAGGATATGTTATAGATAGGATTGTTGAAAAAAGTAGGTTAGGTGTCTGCCTTGATACAGCACATGCGTTTGAGGCTGGATACGATATATCAAAAAAAGATGGGATTGATCATATCCTGAAAGAGATCCAGAATATAATAGGATTGGAAAGACTCTACCTGCTACATCTGAACGATTCAAAAACTCCACTCGGTTCCCACATAGACCGTCACTGGCATATAGGAGAGGGGTATATAGGGCTTTCTGGTTTTGAGACTATAATAAACCATCCACTCCTATGCCATCTACCCAGTATTATGGAGACCCCAAGAAAGGCTGATGAGGATGATACAGGGAATATGGAGGTGATAAGGAGACTGGTAAAGAAATGACAAAAAACTTTAATCACGAAGGCACAAAGACACGAAATGCAGGTGATCAGTTATCGGTGGTCGGTAATCTGAAATCTTGGTGCCTCTGCCTTATGTAATAACAATCTGTGATTCATATTACACAGGGTGAATGTCCTGGCGGTGAATAAAAACATTTGCAATTTGCATTTTACAATTTGCAATTTGCATTTTACAATGGAGCGAAGCGACCTGGGGGTTATATGGAATATATCTCTCCACAACCAAAAGAGAAGAGCCGAAAGTTGATTGAGAGGGATAGAAGGTTGATGTTTTCTGCACATACACGTTCAGATGAGCTTCCTCTTGCAGTAGATTATGCAAAGGGGGTCAGGATATGGGACATTGATGGAGATAGCTATCTTGACTTTACTGCGGGATATGCTGTCTGTGCAACAGGACACTGCAATGAGGAGATTATCAGGGCTGTGGAAGAACAGACCCGTAGGCTGATTCATATCGGGGGTAGCGACTTCTACTATGAACCCCAGGTTACTCTTGCAGAAAAACTGATAGAGATTACTCCTGGTTCTTATGATAAGAGGATCTATTTTGGAAACTCTGGGGCAGAGTCCCTGGAAGCAGCTCTAAAGATAGCAAGATATTTCACAAGACGACCACAAGTTATCTCATTCTTCGATGGGTTTCACGGAAGAACATATGTTGGAATGTCACTTTCAGGAAGTAAAAAAGTTCAAAAAGCACACTTCTCTCCCCTTATCCCAGAGGTTACCCATACATTCTATCCATACTGTTATAGATGTCCACTCAATCTTACATATCCAGGATGTATTAAGGAAGAATTTGAGGGGGTTCCACTTATCTCTTGTGTGGACTTTCTTCTGAATACAATATTTAAACAGATCTGTGACCCTGAAGATGTTGGGGCAATATTTGTTGAACCTATCCAGGGAGCGGGAGGATATATAGTTCCACCAGAGGAGTTTCTTTTACTCCTCTCTATGATAGCAAAAAAATGGGGTATTATTCTTGTTATGGACGAGATACAATCAGGGCTTGGAAGGACAGGAAAGTGGTTTGCCTCTGACCATTTTGGGGTTGAGCCTGATATAGTATGTATAGCAAAGGCATTGGGAGCAGGGTTGCCAATATCTGCAACGGTTGGACGGGCAGATCTTATGGATGCGGCTGTGGATAAGAGGGCATGGGTTAAAGGTTCTCACGGTTCCACATTTGGAGGCAATCCGGTTGCTTGTGCAGCAGGCATAAAGACACTTGAACTGCTTGAGGGAGGAGTGATGGAGAATGCAGGCTCTGTGGGCAGTTTCATAATGGAGAGATTAAAAGAGATAAAAGAGAAACATAGGATTATAGGGGAAGTGAGGGGCAAGGGACTTATGATAGGGATAGAACTGGTGAAGGATAAGAAGACAAAGGAGAGGTTCCCAGAAAATCTTACAGGTGATGGAAAGGGGATAAAAGAGGTTGTGATTGGTTCCTGTTTCAAGAAGGGCTTATTCGTTCTTGGATGTGGCAGAGATACAATAAGGTTCTCACCACCGCTCGTATTAAGAGAAGAAGAGGCAGAGGAAGGACTTTCAATATTTGAGAGCGCGATTGAAGAGATAGAGGGATTAGTTGGTTAGGTAGTTAGTTTGTTAGTTGGTTAGTCAGTTACAAGTTACAAGTTACGAGTAACAAGTCAAACAAGAAACTCGTTACTTGTTACTGTTCGTATTGTGGGAGGCATCTCCTGATGCCGATGGTCAAGGTCAGGAGACCTTTCCCACATAATATTAGCACACAGATTTTCACAGATAAAACTGATTTACACAAATATAATTCATTATAAAGATTTTTTTTGAAATCTGTGCCTATCTATTCAATCTGTGAAATCTGTGTGCTTTTCCTCTTTTTTTTCTTGACTTTTTGACTTTATTTATTATAATATAAGTATGGGGAGTATAGACTACCTGAAGGCAAAAAAAGAGATAGAGAGGGGAGTTATCAAAAATAGTTACCTTCTTGCCGGAGAGAACGAGTTTCTTAAAGAGGAGATTATAACTCTCCTTGAGGAAACTCTTATAAATAAGAAGACAAGGCTATTTGACAGGACAAAGTTTTATGGGGATGAACTTCCAGACAATCTCCACAGGCAGATAACTTCTCTACCTATCTCCTCTAAAAGGCACCTGAGTATAATTCGGAGTGTAGATAAGATAAAGAAAGAGAAAGGGAAAAAGGAGATAAAAAAACTTCTAAAGTTGTCCTCTCCATACCTGTGTATTGTTCTGACAGATGGAAAACAGAAGAAAAAAAGATCTCAGTTTTTGAACTGGCTCCTTTCTAATACAGAAACTGTTTGGTGCAAGAATTTTTCAGAAGATGCTATCAAGAGATGGGTGTCTGATAAGGTGAAAGACCGAGGAAGAGATATTTCCAGGGATGCAGTCTCGCTATTGGTTGATTTTGTTGGTGATGATATGTATTCACTCTCATCAGAGATAAGAAAACTTCTCTCATTTAAGTCAGAAGGAAGAGTTGATAGAGAAGATATTGAAAAGATTGTAGGAATAGATAGATTGTCCTCTGTTTATGAACTTGAATCCGCTATTTGCAGGAAGAATATTAAGAAAGGGATGAAGGCACTAAACAACCTTCTCCTCTGGGGCGAAAAGCCAGGGGCTATACTTTACAGACTCGGGAAATGGCTGATGGCATCATCTTCAGGTAGACCATGGAAGAACGGACTTGAGTTCAGAGATGCTGCAATTGGTCTCTCTACACTGACAGAAATAGAGGTAGAGATAAGAGAGGGACGAATAGACGACAGGTTTGCAGTTGAGGAATTTGTATATAAACTTTGCAAAACCGAGTGCAAAAAGTCAGTTTACCCTGTTAAATAGAGGTCTGCGGACAGGGATAAATCCTGTCCCTACATTGTAGGGACAACCCTTGTGGTTGTCCGCAGGGTTGTTTTTGCGCAGCTTCTTACGCTGGTTCAATAAAAAGGAAAAAGGATAAAGGATAATGAGGAGCTTATGATTTTTCTTTATTTAGTCATTTTAGCCATCCCTGTATGGTCTACTGATACCTGGGATGGAGGAGGGGGACAGTTCATCTGGAATGATACAAGTATGTATCTATATTCAGAGGGGTTATGTGGAGGAAGATTCCATGGCAAGATTGTACTCTATACCCCTTACCTTTCAGAACCACATTTTGTCAATCTTGAGGGACTGAAGGAACTACATGTCATTATCCAATTACCTGATGGGAGGATACTTATAGCAGGGGAAAAGAATAATAGCGGAGTTATATATCTGAGTGAGGATGGAGGATATACATGGAGTGAAGCAGTGCTACCCCCAGATATTCTCTCTGTCAGATCTCTAACTTATTATGATGGAAAATTTATTGCAGGAGTTACAGATATTCATAATCGGGGATATATACTCCTTTCAGATAATGGGATAAGCTGGACACTAGAGAGTGGACATATGGAACATTCTATTTTGTCTCTCCTTGTAAGGGCGGATGGATACGGGTTTGCAGGAACAGGAAATCGCGGATGGCTGTACTGGACAAATTTTGCAAAGGATTGGAGTGGGCTAACAGTGATAGGATTATTAGGTATCAGAACCATAAACCATCTTTACCAGACATCCTCTGGCAGGATATATGCGGCAACAAGATCTACAACCAATGAGGGAAGGGTGTTCTATTCTGATATTGGTGGAACAGGTGGATGGGAACTTATCCCTTCTATATTTGGACAGTCTGCATACTCTATAGCAGAGGATGATAAAGGGAATCTATATGTGGGAACAGGAGATTTTGATGGAAGGGTATTTGTGATACGGGAAGATATTGTGAGTGGGACCCCTGCGACCGGAACCCAGAGGGTCAATTCTGTCCTCTCTGATTTTGATGGAGATATATACATTGGAGCAACCTCTTTTGAGGGTGGAGTCAATGTTGGAAGAATCCTCGTCTTCTCTAATGGTGACTGGGTCCACTCGGTCAAGGTGGACACATTGAGAGCAATAAGGGTTATTTTCATCACCCAGGATGGGAAGTTGGTCTTTGGTGGTGAAGGTAGCTATATCGGGGTTTACGGACATAGGAGAGAGGGTTTTCTGGTCTCTTCAATCTATGATGTTGGCACTGATAATGGGAGTGTCCGATACCGCTATATTGATTGGGATGGTACCCTAAACGGTGGAGCGATCACGGTAAGGGTAAGGACAGGAACATCCACTGATACATCCCAATATCTCCCCTGGGAATACTGCCCCCCACTGGAGAAAGGACAGTTCCTTGAGGGTGTAAATGGTATCAATCCTGGGGATAGATATATCCAGTACAGAGTGGACATCTCATCGCCCTCATCTGCCCTGACACCGCTATTTCATAATATTAGGGTATTTTACACGATAGATACTGTTGGTCCTATAATTACGAGTACGGAAGTATTTATGGAACCAGAATCATATCCATATATAGATTCTTTAGACCTTGTATTCAGTGAACCGACAAACCGTCCTGATATATATATAGGAAACATTGACAGGGTTCTATCTCTCTCAAATAATCACTCATGGCTTTCAAGTGATGGGTTTATAGGAGGGATTGGCTGGGTCTCTGATGAGAGACTCCGAATAAGGCTTCTCTTCTTTGGTGACACGCCTGCAACAGTGCGTATTGGGGATATGATATATCCCGACTCATCCACAATAAGGGATGAATATGAAAATCCAAGTGTTAGGCCTGTTGCTATTAAACAGATCGGTATAGAAGAGAGAGAAAAATTAAGAATTACGAATTATGAATTAAGAATTTATCCAAATCCGTTCAGAGGCTTCGTGCGTATAGCGTATAGCGTAATGCGTAATGCGTCAGAGAAACACTCTACGCCTAACGCTCTACGCCCTACGCCTTACGCTTTACGCATCTACGACCTCTCAGCCCGCCTCATCCGCACCATACCGATTACCGAACACCGATTACCGATTACCGAAGTAACCTGGGATGGCAGGGATAAACAGGGAAACGAGGTAAAGTCAGGGGTATATTTTATAAGATTGGAGGGGACCTCTTTCCAGGAGATAACAGAAAAGGTTATACTGATCCGATAACAGGTGGAGCATCTTGCTCCACAGAAAGGAAAGTTGATAAGAGGAGCCATTATGAAATTTAGACAGATTGATAATATCAGATGGGAACTGGAGAAATCTGGCGGTATGAGGGTGGCAGGTCTTATATATGCGGACAGGGAGCCTCTCGGGCATATTGAGGAAGAGAATGTGGCAGAACAGGTTGCAAAGGTTGCACACCTTCCAGGTATTGTTGGCTATTCACTTGGAATGCCTGATATCCACTGGGGATACGGATTTCCCATAGGAGGGGTCGCTGGAACGAGAATGAGTGATGGCGTCATCTCCCCTGGAGGTGTTGGTTATGATATAAACTGTGGAGTGAGATTGCTGAGAACAGGGCTTACAGAGGATGATGTCAGACCAAGACTTGGACAGCTTCTTGATATGATATATAACAATATCCCCTGTGGAGTCGGTTCAAAAGGCAAACTGAGATTGACACAGGGAGAACTTGAATCTGTCCTGATGCTGGGCGCAAGATGGATGGTGGAGAACGGTTTTGGAAAGAAGGATGACTTGCTTGTATTAGAGGAGGAAGGATGCCTGAAATATGCAGACACCGCGAAAGTGAGCAAGAGGGCACTTGAGAGGGGAAGACCACAGCTTGGCACACTCGGTGCTGGCAACCATTTTCTTGAAGTTCAGGTAGTTGATAAAATCTATAATCCAGCAGTTGCAGATCTGTTCGGGCTCATTGAAGGTGAGATAACTTGTATGATTCACACAGGTTCAAGGGGATTTGGGCATCAGGTATGTGATGACTATCTCAGGGTCTGTGAGTCTGCGGTGAAGAAGTATCATATAAACCTTCCTGATAAGGAACTCTCCTGCGCTCCCATAGATTCAAAAGAGGGAAGGGACTATCTTGCTGCTATGGGCTGTGCTGCAAACTTTGCATGGGCAAATCGGCAGTGCATAACCCACTGGATAAGAGAGTCATTTATTAGTTTATTTAGAAATGTCCAACTGGATATAATATATGATCTTGCCCATAATATAGCAAAAATTGAGAAACATAAAGTGGATGGAAAAACTTATGAGATCTGCGTGCATCGTAAAGGGGCTACAAGGGCGTTTCCAAAGGGACATAAAGATATCCCAGAGATATATAGAGATGTTGGTCAGCCAGTTCTTATCCCTGGTGATATGGGGACACACTCTTATATACTGGTAGGGACTGATATCGCAATGGAAGAAACATTCGGTTCCACCTGTCACGGTGCAGGGAGAAAAATGTCAAGACATAAGGCAGTAAAACTGTCAAAAGGAAGGAAGATTGACAAAGAACTTAAAGAGAAGGGAATTCTGGTGCGCGCAAAGTCCTATAGGACACTTATGGAAGAGATGTCTGATGCCTATAAAGATATAAATAGGGTGGTAGATGTTGTGGAGCGTGCAGGAATTTCAAGAAAGATTGCCAGGATGAGTCCCATAGGAGTTGTAAAGGGATGAATATAGTAGTGAGTAGTGAGTAGCGAGTAGTGAGTAGTGAGTAGGGCTAACCCTTGCGGTTACCCAAAGAGTAGAGAGTTTAGTATGCTTAAGATTGGTATAACAGGGATACCAGGTAGTGGCAAGAGCACGATATTTACCGCCATTACCGGCAAGGAGGCTACATATAGCTCAACACCAGATGTTTCGGTGGTACCGATACCAGATGAGAGACTGGACTATCTTGCGCATAGCCTAAAAAAAGAGAGAATCGTTTACGAGACTATGGAGTTTGTAGATGTGAAGAGGGAGAGTAACCTTTTGAAATCAATGGATGTTCTACTTCTGGTTATTCCATTGTTTTTAGGGTCTGGCTCTCTTGAAGGATACATAAAAAATATTGAAGATGAATTTATTCTTGGAGATATGGTTCTGTGTGAGGAGAGATGTAAGAGGATTGAAAAGACTAAAAAAGAGGAGATAAAGGGAGAGATGGCACTTTTAAGCAGATTGAAAACCTCCCTTGAGCGAGGCATACCGCTTCGGAATCTAAAATTGGTATCAGGTGATGCCAGGGTTATAAAAGGCTTCACATTCCTATCAATAAAACCTTGTATCTATATCCTGAACCTTGATGAAAAACAGAAAGAGCCCGAACTAAAGCCAGCGTCAGTTCATAATATCAGGGTCTATGGTGAGATTGAAAAGGAGGTTGTGCTTGCAGGGGATGAAGAGGGGATGAGAATGGAATTCGGACTTCATGCCCCTCTGAGAAAGCGGGTCAGAGATGTTATCTATGATCTCAAAAATATAATAACATTCTATACTGTTGTAGGTAAGGAGGCAAGGGCATGGAATGTTGAAGAGGGAACGGTTGCAATTGAGGCAGCAGAAAGGATACACTCAGATATTGCACATGGTTTTATAAAGGCAGAGGTTATCTGCTATGATGCGATAAAGGATCTGGGGGATTTTTCCCTAGCACTAAAGAAGGGTAGGGTTATACTTGAGGGAAAGGGGTACAGGATAAGAGATGGGGATGTGATAAAGTTCCGATTCAATCTATAATATCATGGACCACTGTGATTCAGACAGTGGACAGTGAAATAGAAAGCAAGTTTAGAACACGAAGTGTCTGTAACATTGGAATTTAGGATTTTGAAATTGTTTAGGATTTAGAGTTTAGGATTTAGAATTTGTCCTTTATACAGTGGGACTTAATATGGTAAAATGTGTCTTTTGTAGTAGCGAAATTAGGAATATATTCCTTTTTTGCCCTTATTGTGGCAAAAAACAAAAAATTTCCTGTCCAGGTTGTGGTGAAAAGATTCCCGTGGATTCTTCTGTATGTGAATTTTGTGAAATACAGGTGGGGGGGTTTGAGTCTGCAAAAGTTATATGGGACGAAACAGAAAAATTGATGGAGAGATGCGACTACGATGAGGCAAGAATAAGGGTTGAAGAGCTTATCACCAACAAGACTTACAAAGATAAGGCAAGAAAGATGATGGATGAGATAGATAGAAGAATAAAGACATACAAAGAGAGTATCAAAATGGGTGATAATTATCTGAAACAGGGCAGACTGGTAAGAGCAAGGGATGCCTTTAAGAATGCACTCAAGGGAAACCCCAGTGACCATCGTTCCTATCTTAAGCTTACAGAGATAGAGAAGAGATTAAAGGGTAGAAGATTGAAGAGGGTTTTTTTGGTTATAACTATTCTGCTTCTATCTTCTATAGCCTACTACCATCATTACAGAAACAGGCTGGATATAATAGCAATCACCCAACTTGAATCACTTCTTGATAGTGACTATGAAGATATAAGAGAGGCATCTGCACTGACACTTGGATGGATGGGAAATAGAAGGAGTGTCCCTCTATTGAAGGAGATGCTTCACACAGATAATGAGACAAAGAAGATCTACGCCTTATCAGCCCTTGCAATGGCAGGTGAAAGACGGGTAATCGCACCCCTTCTCATCCTGATAGATGAGGGAGAAGAACCATCCCGCATAGCGGCTCTCTATTCTATCTATAGAGCATTGGGAGACTTGAGGACTGTCTCGGTAGAGGAGGGAGATTCATTGGTTATTCTTGGCAAGGCTTTATTAAACCTATCCCTTGGAGATACGACTCAGATTGGTCTAATAAGGAGGAGCCTCATCTCAGATGATACAGAGGTATTTACAACCCTCTACCTTCTTATGCTTCTTGGAGATGCGAAGATGATATCTTCTCTTATTTCTGATATAAGTTCTCATCTTGAATCGGATGACAGAGAGATAAGAACCATTGCAGCGCTTATCTTACAGGAGGCAGGTGTCCCGGATGTACCCGAGACCAAACGAATTCTGTGGGAATCGCTCATCACAGAGAGAGATGAATCAAAATACGGGTGTTCTGTGCGTAGACTTGCTCTCTTGCGGAATATTATATATATGCGAGGGGATGAGGAGTTTTTAGTCATGCCTGACATTGCATCCCTTCGCGAGAGGCTTCACCACTTACTCTCTATTTATGAACTTGGTAGCCTAAATAGAGAGGATGATATTATACCACTTCTCTCAAGCACCGATATATATGATAACTTAATAGCAAATCTCTATCTGTTTATTATAGAGAGAGAAAGAGGTTCAAAGGAGGTTCTTGAAACATTCTTGAGGCATGACAACAAGAGAGTCAGGTTTGCCACTGCGAAGCTGATATTAAATTTTCTCTTATGATCTGCTTCTATCTGATACTGACTATTCTCCTCTCTTCTGATACCGTTTTAGAGGACACAATAATACGAGATTTTTTTGAAATCCCCATCTCTCGTATTGCAAAGGAAGAGAGCTTTATAAGAATGGCAATCAAGGAGGGGATAGTAAGAGATAGACCTTTAATACTTCTGAAACCAGAGGAACTCAAGCCTGTAAAATTTACGAGGGAGAGGGAGAGAGAGAGACTTATCCATCAGGACTTCTTATTAGAGGAAGAGCGAGAGGTCCCTTCTATAATTGAGGTACCAGAAAGGCATAAGATAGAGATAAGACCAACCGAGGAGCTGGTAAGGATAGAGATAGAGCCAGAGCTGAGGGATGAGGAACTTATTCTTGGTGAGGAGATAGAGGTGCTAAGAATGGATGTAATTAGGGTTTTAGAAAAGGGGAAGAGAGATTTCACCCCTCTTATCTCTACTGCCATTTCTGTCGGCACTGTCCCTGTCAAGATAAGTGCAATCAAGGCCCTGGAGTCAGAAGAGCCCAGCATTGCCATACCTATGTTGAAAGAGGCATTAAGTGACCAGGCATGGAAGGTCCGACTTGAGGCGGCAAAAGGACTTGCCAGACGGGGTGAGGAAGATGGATACAGGGAGATGAGGGCAGCGCTTCTGATAGAAGAGCCAGAGGCAAAGAGTGAGGCGGCAAGGGTGCTTGGTGAGATTGGTGATGTCAGATCATTACCTGAGTTGAGAAGGTATATCTCCCATCCTAACCCGGATGTGAGAAAGCAGGCGATCATCTCACTTGGGATACTGAAGGACCAAGCATCTGTCCTTCTAATAGAGTCTGCCCTATCAGATCCAGATGTGGAGGTGAGAGGCTCAGCCGCAAGAGCGCTTGGGGAGATAGGTGATTCTACTGCCATTCCAGCTCTCAAGAGAGTTATGCTTTCTGATGAGTGTTCAGTTATCAGGGTCTTTGCTGCGGAAGCCATATTGAGAATAGAACAAAAGTAGAGAGTAGAGAGTTAAACAGGAGGCGTTAGATGGTCTGTCCACAATGTAGAAACGCTATTGAACAAAATTGGTTCTTCTGCGCATGGTGCGGAGTAAACATTGTATATTATCATAAAGCGCTAGAGTACATAGACCATGGAAAACATCTTGAGGAGATATATAGATACGATGAGGCACTCACATCTTATCAGAAAGCAGTTTCATTTGGTATAGCATCAGATACTGTCGATCCTTTACTGGAAAAAGTATCTAAATTGCTTGATAGGTTTATCTATCTGAGTGACAAAGGTAGATCACTGAAAAGGAAGGGAAAGTGGAGAGCTGCTTATCTATCACTCAGGAAGGCATCTTTATTAAATCCGATAGATGATTCGATCAAAAGAGATTTAACTTTTCTTAAGGACAAGTTACAGAAAAGGTTACGGAGAAAGATTATATATATAGTAACAATTTTCACTCTTCTTGTTGTTGGAGGAACTAGTTATCTCTGGTATATCAATACTCCACAGTATTTAGCAAGAAAGACACTGATAAAATCCACATATTCTACAAATGCAGTTGTCCGCAGGAGAGCAATTGAGGCAATGGGCAATGTGGGGGACAGGAGATTCCTTCCGATTATAAGAGAGTACCTTGCGGATTCGGATACCTATGTAAGACAAGAGGCAATAAGGGCTTTGTTCAAGATTGAAGATACTGCAAGTGTGGAGTATATAAGACCCCTTATGAAGGACGATGATGAGAGAGTGAGGATAACCGCTGCAAAACTACTCGCAGATATGGGTGATTCCTCTGCAATGAACTATTTGAGAAGATTCGTGAATAGAGGAGAGAGAAGTGAGAGTAGTGAGTAGTGAGTAGTGAGTAGAGCGTAAGGCGTAGAGCGTAGGAAGTAGAGCGTAGGGCGTAATCGGTTATCAGTAATCGGTAAAAACCAGACCTCCCTCAGTCATTAATCTTGACCTTTGACTTTTAGACTTTTACACCTGGCACCTGACACCTGGCACCTATAACTTATTTGAATTTGTGATTTGGAATTTGTTTGTGATTTGTGATTTGAAATTTGGAATTTGTCTTAACCAGGGGGTATTATGGAGTTTCTCTTGCTCGGAGGCATGATACTATTGATGGGACTTACTGATAAGGTGAAAGCCTTTAAGAGCGCTAACAAGGCACTTATAGGCTTAAAGATTCCAATAGGTATAGTTGTATTCCTGGTCGGTGTTGTTCTCCTCACCACAGGTGGGATATATATACAGAGTATTAGCAGGGCAAGACTTGTATTTCCTGGACTTATGGGGATGATAGCTGGGGTCTTTCTTATTATTGACTTGTTTAAGCTTATCCCACAGGCACAGGAGTCAATAGACAGAGTGACAAACGGCATAAATGCATTTCAGATCCCTATTGGAATCATAACAATAATAGCTGCGATTACGGGGATGTTCCAATAAGTTCCCGGTCAAGAAAAATCTCTCTCGCCCCAGTTAAATAAAAACCAAAGACATTTAACGGGGTAAACAAAGACGCAAAGTCGCAAAGAAGTCTAAACCAGTACTGTCAGGAGGTAACTCCTGACACCACAGTATTCGTGTAGATTAGTGAAATTCGTGGACGCATTTCTTTCTTGACAAAATCTCTTTTAAGGAGTATAATAAAAATGTAACAGCTCTTCCTTGCAATTTCTATTTGCATGTTATTTGAAAGGGAGAGAGCGGACTCCCTGTAAAGTGGAAGAAGGAGTATTATGCTGATCCATATAAGACCACTTCATCAATACGAATGCGGCACAGAAGCCGTTTATAAACAATGGCCTGGACGCGCTCTTGCCACGCTTTCCTGAGCATCTTATATTGCAAACTATCCATGACGGGGTATTATATGGATCCACATAATCATTGTTAGGTGCTTGCAAATAGAGGAAGTGCATGTAGATCGAAATAAGTTGTATTCCGAAAGGGGAATATAAACATGTTTACAATTGACACTAATATTCTGATTTATGCACACAATGAGGATTCTGAATTTAACAAAAAAGCCTCTGAATTTATGGAAAACGTAATGAATGAGAGGGATGAAAGCGGCAATCTATTAGTTTGTATACTGCCACAAGTTTTAATGGAATTTGTAAATGTCATTACTCGCCAAAACATAGATAAACCCCTTTCACTTTCAGATGCGATAAATGTTGTTCATGATTATTTAGAAACAGGCATATCGGAAAAAGATATTTGATGTAGCGCTTGCCGCCACACTTAAAGATACTTGACATTAAGCAATTATCCCAGAATATGCGTTAGCCACAGAACTTCATTCACCCCGCACCTATGCATAGGTGCGGGGCAGGAAAAAACACAGAAATAGATTAAATCTTTGAAAAATCTATTTTCACCCAAAAGGTGAAGGATGGCTTTTTATGTACATCTATGATATTTCAGTGAAATTCTGTGTTATTCTGTGGCTTTATGCATTATTTGGGATTATCAAATGATGTTGTTTTGAAGAGATGATATCTTTTGATGTTTAGATAATTATCTAAATGTCTAAATGAAGAAATAAAGCCCAGAAAGAAATGTTTGACAATTCTATAATTCTAACATTCTAGAATGATCGAATGATGCAGTTGTAGTCTTGGAATATGCATTATTGAAAGGGTAGAATCTATGCTAAAAAACAGGCACCCTGCCAACAGGATGCCTGTCTTCTCAAAAAAGCCTTCTGTTCTCATTGCATCTTACCAGTTTTCTAAATAGAATATCCTCTGCTAATCAACATCTATCATTCCTTACCTGTAGGCACAAATTCAATTTGTGCTGGTACGATTTGAAATCGTGCCTACATTCCTAACAGGTGGAGCATCTTGCTCCACAACCTTAACCGTGGAAAAGGTCTCCTGACCTTGAATAGTAGCAGGGTAGGGACAACCCTTGTGGTTGTCCGTCTATCGGACAGGAACAAGCCCTCTCTCGACAATGGTTGTCGATCGGACAGGGATAAACCCTGTCCCTACATATCGAGGGCAGGAGGTTTCTCCCACAATGGAGATACCTCCCACATTCGCTAATCAGTTATCAGTAACCGGTAAAGACCAACTAACAAACTAACCAACTAATTACCTGTTAATCCTGTCTGAAAGCTGATTTATCAGTATAGGACTTTACCAAACAGTATATAATTGATGGGGTTTAAATCCCTCCCATACTTTTGTACTATGTAGTGAAGATGTGGGCCTGTTGACCTACCTGTTGATCCCATATATCCTATTATATCTCTTCTCTCTACTCTATCATAAAGTTCCACAGCGAAACTTTTAAGATGTCCATAAAGTGTTGTATAGCCATAACCATGATTAATTTTTACAGTGAGTCCAAGACGTCCCATCCTGCCTACATAAACCACCTCACCCGATGCAGTAGCAATCACAGGTGTCCCCGCTCTGTTGGCTATATCTAGCCCGTTATGGAATGCTCTCCTGCCTGTAAAAGGATCGTTTCTCCAGCCAAAGCCTGAGGTTATCCTTCCCCATGTGGGCATAATAGAGGGAATATGCTTTAACTGTTTTCGGGAGCTCCTAAGATTATAGTCAACTTCAGCCAGACTCTCTTCAGTTTTTGCTACCCCTCTTTTTATCAGTTCAAGTCTCTTATTTAGTGCACCCCCTTTACTCTCCAGAATTCTGCCACCTTTACTCGGATGATATCTCCCTCCAGTTCCGAACATTTTTATATCATCACTTTGGGGAATATTCAAAGTCAGTCTCATCGTTTCATCAAGCCTAAATATTCTCGAATGTCTTCTCTCAACCTCGTTGATCAGGCGATTAATCTCTGTGAGCTCTCTCATGTAGAATCTCTTTTCTCTGTACACCCGAGATCTGTTTATGTTGATTATAGCGGAATGTATGATCTCTCCATAAGAGTAGATGGAGAAAGAGAGAACACAAAAGACTGGTAGGAGCAGGAGAAAGGCCTGCAATTTAGATATAGTGAAGTCCCTTTTACCTATGATAATTGTCCACTTTTGCATAGAAATTATTATACACCAAAAAATTGTTTTTGTCAAGAAAAAAATTAAGTTCTACCCAACTTCAGAAAGTATTGCACCATAGGATTGTCTATGGTCTTTACCTCTGTAGGTGTTCCCTCAAACAGAATTTTTCCATCATGGAGCATTGCAATCCTATCAGCAACATAGAATGCGCTCTCCATATCGTGTGTAACAATAATTGTTGTTATTCCGAGTCTCTTTTTTAGACGCAGGATGAGCTCATTTATGGTGCTTGCAGTTATCGGGTCAAGTGCTGTAGTAGGTTCGTCATAGAGTATATATGATGGATTACAAGCAAGCGCCCTGGCTAGCCCCACCCTTTTTTTCATACCTCCTGAAAGCTCTGATATTCTTTTATCTTCAATCCCCTCAAGATCTACCAGGGACAATTTTTCCCTTACTATCTCTCTTATCTTCTTTTCAGAGATTCTCTTATGCTCTATAAGCCCAAGGGCAACATTCCCAGCCACCGAGAGAGAGTCAAGCAAAGCAGAAGCCTGAAATAAAACGCCTATTTTAAGTCTGAGCTTATATAACTCACCCTTTGGAAGATTAGCTACATTCCCTCCATCTATCCATATATTACCCTTATCTGGTTTCAAAAGCCCTATTAGAAGTTTCAGCAAGACACTCTTTCCACAACCACTCCTACCTATCACTGCAAGAGTTTCTCCTTTATTAATCTCGAGAGAAATTTCATTCAATACCTTATTTCCATTAAAGGACTTATAAAGATTTTCTACCTTTATCATACTATTCTAAAAGACAATCCACGCTACAAGAAGGTCAAAAAAGAGAATGAGTATGGAAGAAGAGACTACTGCATTTGTTGCGGCTCTGCCAACTCCCTCTGCCCCTCCATCTGCCATAAAGCCATGGTATGTTCCCATAACTGCTATTACAAGTCCAAAGCAGAGTGCTTTCAGTAACCCTCCACCCAATTCATAGGGAAGATAGTTGATTCTGAGCCCTTCAATATAGACTATGGGGCTAATATTAGCAATAAAGATAGCATATAGACCTCCACCAAAACAGCCAACAAGCACTGATACTATTGTCAAGAGTGGGAGCGAAATTAATCCTGAAACAAATCTTGGCATCGCAAGATACCGTATTGGGTCTATTGCAAGACTCTCAAGTGCGTCTATCTGCTCTGTAATCTTCATAGTGCCTATCTCGGCGGCATACGATGAACTGATCCTTCCAGATATTATCAGTCCTGTTATAAGTGGGCAGAGTTGTATCATAAGTGTCTTTGCAACCACCATACCAAAATAGGGTTCCGGTACATAGCCACCGACCTGATGGGCTACCTGATGAGCAGTAACCATCCCCAAAAAGAGAGAGACGATTACAACGATGGGAAGGGAGTTAACTCCCGTATATAAGACCTGATCTACTATCAAACTGAACGATCTCGGAATCTGGTGTAGTTTTGCTATTATTGCCCAGAAAAAGAGACAGACCCTGCCTATATAACCGAATATTGACTCTACCATCTTACTCCCTTGCACAGTCTTCAAACTTTGTATATTCTCCCAAGAATGTGAGGTTTATACTACCGCCGGAAGGCCCGTTTCGCTGTTTGCCAATCATTATCTCTGCCACACTGGCATCTTCATCCTCTCCTGCTCTATCTTTTTCATGTCTGTGTATAAATATCACCACATCTGCATCCTGCTCTATTGCCCCTGATTCTCTTAGGTCTGAGAGTATTGGTCTTCTGGATTCTCTCTTTTCTACTGCCCTTGAGAGCTGGGAGACTGCTATGATAGGAAGTCCCAGTTCTTTGGCAAGCCCTTTTAGCGACCTTGAGATTGCAGATATCTCCTGCTGTCTGTTTTCTACAGATCTGGGTCCCTGGATAAGCTGTAAGTAATCTACAAGAATCAATTGTGCATTATATTGTGCTCGCAACCTTCTTGCCTTTGCTCTCAGTTCAAGGATTGGTAACCCAGCTGTATCATCTATAAATATATCTGCCTCGGAGAGTGTGCCAGCTGATGTTGTAAGTCTTCTCAACTCCTCTTCTGATATATAACCTGTCCTCACTTTTCGGATTGGAACCCTTGCTTCTGTGCAGAGCATCCTTTGAACAAGCTGTTCCTTTGACATCTCAAGGCTAAATATTCCAACAGGCATCCCATGTCTTGAGGCTGCATACTGTGCAATATTGAGGGCGAAAGATGTTTTACCCGTTGCCGGTCTACCTGCAACCACTATAAAATCAGAAGCCTGGAAACCAAAAGTGAGACGGTCAAGATCTTTCCAGCCCGAAGGAACACCTGTTATATATTTCTTATTCGTAGTCATCTTATCTATAACCTCAAATCTTTCCATAACAAGGGTCCTCAAAGGGATAAACCCGGTTTTTACCCTTGCCTCTTTTATACTAAATACAAGTTGTTCTGACTTATCTAATAGTTCATCTACATCCCCAGAGGCCTCGTATCCTGCCTCAAGGATCTTACCAGCTGTCTGTATCAGTTTTCTAAGCGTTGCCTTCTCCTGAACAATCTTGGCATAATATTCTATATGGGAAGGAGTTGTTGTAAGATCTACAATCTCGGCAAGATAAGCTGCACCCCCTACCTTGTCAAGATCCTTTCTCTTTTTTAAGATTTCACTCAGAGTAACAAGGTCAACCGGTAAATTCTTGTCATAGAGAGAGACAATTGCCCTAAATATCTTCTTATGTGAATCAAAATAGAAACAGGACTCATCAATTATCTCTATCGCCCTTCCTATGGCATCTCGTTGAAGCATGATAGCGCCAAGGACATTCTGTTCTGCCTCTATTGATTGTGGCTCCTTCCTTTCCATAATACACCTCTTGTTGTTATTGGACGCAGATGGACGCTGATTAACACTGATTTTTTAATTTCGTTTTTGTATAAATTCCCTATTTATGAAATCCTTGACTCACTTTGTAATTATCAGCACCTTTGAAACCGCTGTATAGGTTTTTTTATTGCAAGACTGAAATTTCTTTTTAACTCCCAGCTCTTTTCAGGATTTTTAGTATCGGCAATTATTAAGAATACTCTATTATTATCCCCAAATCTCTGAGCTCCTTGTAATTCATAAAGATATTTCTCTACTTCAACAAACAGGACTTTTGAGTAAGCTATATTTACCCCAATATCCTTTTCTCTGCAAGTTTGCAATAATCTTTGCAATTATCTATAAGTATAAAACTTCTATTAAGTTTTTTAGAAAATGGGAACTTTTTACTAATATGGCAGCATCTCATTAATCTATTGCTTTTAGTTTCTTAAAAACAGTCTGCAACTCTTTATCTGTAATTTCAACTCCTTCCCATTTCAAGTAATCTATGATTTGCTCCTTAATAGGTCTCATCCATCCAGCAGAAATTCTACTCTCTAAATCTACAATTAGGTCTTTTAATTCTTCTTTTAACATTATGAGCTGCTTCCTTTCAGAGACATAGTATTACCTATCCTATCTTCTGCGATTTTGCAATATTCTTTACAATTATCGATAAGAACGAAGTTACGTCCAAGTTTCTTTGCTACAACTCCTACAGTTCCACTTCCTGCAAACATATCTAAAACTATATTATCTTGATAGGAATAAAACTTAATTAATCTATATACAAGTTCTTCCGGAAATGGCGCAGGATGTCCTATTTTTTTTCTACTTTCTGGTGTAAAAGTCCATATACTCCTTGTATATTTCATAAATTCTTCAGATGTCAAATCACATCTATCTTTATCACCCTCTAACCTAAATTTATCTTTAGAGAATATAATAATATATTCGTGTCTTGGCACTATATGAGGGTTGCTACAAGATTTCCAACTTCCCCAGGCACAATGTTTCGCTGCGCTATTCTTATTCCAAATTATTGTTCCTCTATATAACATTTCCAACTCTATACACTGTCGAGTAAAAGCACTATATGGTGGGTATGTTATATCTTGTCTTTTATTTTCTCCATAATTTATACACAATCTTCCACCATTTACTAAAATTCTCTTTGTTGCTTTCCATATTTGATACATCCACTCAAAATATTCATTATAGTCCTTTCTATCTTTATAATTTATGTAAGGTTTATCTAAATTGTATGGTGGTGAAGTAATAACTAAATGGATAAAATTATCAGGTACCTTCCTTAAAATTTCTAATGCATCTCCACAGATTACTTTATTCATTTCTACCATCATAGTGGCTACCTCAATAATTTGTTATCTCAAATTTTATTGTATTATTATCAATTGTGTATGTTACAAATATTGGCTTTCTTAAACTTAATGAATAATTCTTTGCTCTTTCTATTGCTGAAGGATGTATCTCTTTTCCAATAAAAATGGGTTGTATCACATCTAAATTATTATTTGTTAAATTTTTCGATGCCCATTTTACATATTCTTCTAATTGTATCACATCCGCTTGGGAAGGTATATTTTTTATTGAGTCTTTTTTGAGTTCTATTATTGATATTTTATATCTAATATTTTTGTTATTCACTTTCCTGGTGTGATACACAAGAACATCTATGTTCCCACCTGCAACAGTAACAGGCACATAATTAGCAAACCATTCTATATCATCTAAAGGCCCTAAAAATTTTTCTGTTCCCACTGACTCATCATCAATATGTTGAATCAACCATCCCTCTAAAATTTTTTCGTATTTTACACAGCTATTCTCATCAGGCTCAAGGTCAAATTTTATAGGTTCTTTTCTAATAGGAAGATAAGGTTGGAAACTTTTGAGTTCTTGCATACCATCATTTGCTTTTAGCAAAAGTTCTATCAATTCATTCTCTTCCTCTGGAGATAAATGAGTAATACTTTTTCCTCTTTGCAATGTTTTTCTATAAAAGAGCGATCTTAATTTTATTGAGGCGAGAAGTTCGCCAAATGCTTTCATCTCTGATATGGGATTTTTCAAATACATATACGGCCTGATCTGTATCCTTGTAGGATATATTAACTGTCCTTCCACATAGTGAGGATTTTCTTTGCTTCCACAGATAAACTCATCAGAAAACGCATCAATTCCATTGAATTCTTCTTCATCAATAAACGGTTCACTTATTGCTTTATAAATACCGTGAAATCCTACAGTTTGTTCATAGAAAAATATCTTATCATCTCTTCTGACACAACACATATCAGAACAAAGATCTGCTTTTGTTTTCTCTGACAATTTCTTAGTTACATCTTCACCAATAATAGCTGCAATTCCCCTATCTCTTACAATAGGAAAAGTTTCTGGGGTAACAATAAAAACGTGCGCTGCCATTCTGTCCCTCCTTTTTAATAATTTTCCTCAATTATTTTTCTGACAGCATTGTCATTATAGAAATCTACATAATCAAAACAACCTATCAGCTTACTAGAAGAAGAATAAATTTCTATCCCAGGTATATCTCCTCTTATAACTTCAAAACTTTGTCCTGTTTCTAAATCAATACTTAATTCTCTTGTATCGATATCAAGATAATTTCTCACCCTAAATTTTTCTCCTTCATACAGAATAAATTTCTCCATAAATTCCCCCTTTTATTTTTTGACACTACAATTTTATTGTTATTCTAAGCATTGCTTGATGAGAGACAGGATAGAGATACAATCCTAATTGTTCTCTAACTGTCCTTATCACCTCACCGGGTTTTTCTGTCTCTCTCTTTTTTGGTGTCTGTCTTGTTGCCATCTTGATTACCTCCTTTCAATATAACCTCATCATACAATCTTCTTGCAAACCTGAGGTCATCCCATGCACCATGCTTCCAGCTCTCATGATAGAGAAGAGCAGCGGGATGATATGTGGGAATTACCTTTATATTATTGTAATACAAAATATTTCCCCTTATAGAAGATAGAGAGCCGTCATAACCAAGCAAAAGATTGATGGCATGCCTGCCAAGTGCAAGTATAAGCTCAGGATTTATAATCTCTATCTGTCTTTTGAGATGCATCTTGCAAGACTCTACCTCATCTGGTTCTGGGTCTCTGTTACCAGGAGGTCTACACTTGAGAACATTGGCTATATACACATCATCCCTCGTTAATTCTATTGCCTCTAACATCTTTGTAAGCAGCTTTCCAGCCCTACCAACAAATGGCTCACCCTTTATATCCTCTTCCTCTCCCGGCGCCTCTCCAATAAGCATCATAATTGCATGTTCATCACCTTTTCCAAATACCGTATTTTTTCTTGTCTTGTGGAGTTGGCATCGTTTACATTCCTTGCAAAGCGCTTCTAATTCCCTTAGGGAACTCACCACTTTATATGGCTTTTTTTCTTGCGTAGCTGAAGCTACGCTACTACTTGGTAAAGAAACCCTGTCAAAGAACAGAAACTCCTCTCCAAGCATCTCTATCTCTTTTAGATAGTTCAAAACAAGTGTTCTCAGGCTATCTCGCATACTCCATCCCCTTCCCTTTTTCCTTTATCCTTTTTCCTTTATCCTTTTTTTATACAACCTCTCAACTCTGTCAAGTATTATACAGGATGCTTTTTTTTTGCTCATAAGAGGATATGTAGTCTGACTGCCATCCCTTTTTATTATAGTAAATGTTGTATCTTTTTCCCCTATCACAGAAGGTGCATTTGCTACAATCATATCAAGTGATTTTTCATAGAGCTTTTTCTTGGAGTTCTCTATAAGTTCACCGTCTTCAAGAGAAAAGCCTATCAGTATCTTCTCCCTCCCCTTTTTTCTCAATTTTTTGAGAATGTCCTCGGTTGGCTCCATCCGCAGGGTGAGAGTGCCATTTCTCCTTTCTATTTTGGTCTTACTTATCTTTTGGGGTCTGAAGTCTGATACTGCCGCAGCCATTATAACTATATCATTATCAGGAAGAAGTTCTAAAAGTTTCTCTTCAAGCTCTTTTGCATTGTGCACCCTTATACCCCACGATATCGGAAAATCAGTTGCTCCCTTCACAAGAGTAACACTTCCCCCCCTTCTCCTTATCTCTTTTGCTATCTCATACCCCATAAGTCCCGAAGATCTGTTTGTGACAACCCTCACAGAGTCTATATTCTCCTCAGTTCGCCCTGTGGTAACCAGGATTTTCACCCCCAGGAGGGAAGAGGACTTTTTCATAATATCATAGACATATTCTACTATTGTTTCAGGCTCAGCCAGCCTTCCTTCTCCCTTATCTCCACATGCAACCTCACCCTCCTCCGGGGGTATGATAAAATAGCCAAGATCCTTTAGTCTATTGATATTATTTTGTATTATGGGATTATTCCACATAGCAGGATTCATAGCAGGAGCAATCACCACAGGACATCTTGCAGCGGCAACCACAGATGTCAAAAGGTCATCTGCAACACCTGCGATTATCTTACCTATTATATTGTAGCTTGCAGGGGCTATCAGTATGAGGTCATTATGTGCAAGGCTTATATGAAGCAACTTCTCTTCTGGGATAAATGAGCCCTTAAATATTTTATGTTCTGACAATACAGAGAGTGTTAATGGGGATACAAAATACTCCGCAGAAGAGGTGAGCACACAGAATAGATCCTCACCTTTCTTCTTAAATTCTCTCAAGATATGTATTGCCTTATAGGCAGATATACTGCCTGTTATGCCGAGAGTGATTTTCATTTATGGGGCTCTTCATATTCAACCTCTCCACTAATAAATCTATCCAGAGCTAAAACAATGGGGCTTTTCTCGGTCTCTGGAGCAAATTGCTGTATCCTCTTTGCCTCTTTCCCAATAACGACAATTGCCTTGTATTTATTTTCTGCGATCTTCCAGACATCTTCTGTGGGTATAAGGTATTCTCTTTCCATGTTCCCCCTCTGTTATAAGGTAAGGTATTACGAATCTCTTTGTTATTTTTAGGTTGGGTTCCACTCTTTACATTACATTCAATTCCATTATTTCCAAAAAACTGAGTCACTACATCAGCACAATCTTCATAAAAATCTTTACTACCACTGAATTGACTTGATGGGCTACTATAGTTTAATTTTTCAAAAATAATTTTATCCACAAAAGCAATCTCTTCTAAGATTTTTCGCAAATCTTGTTTTACTAAATTCGGTGTCGGATAAGGTTCCATACAAACCCATGTCTTCAACCCCAGCCTATGTAAGCGGTTCAAGGCTTTTATCCTGTCCTTGTATCCCGCGGCATAAGGTTCATATCTTCTTCTGAAATCTTCGTCCAATGAGACTAAAGTGATTCCATACTGGTTATCTCTGCTGTATTCGGTTATCTCTTCTGGATAGATACCTTTTGTTAAAACCATACAAGGAATATTATTCTTATTTAATCTTTCAATTATAGTCAAGCTTAAATTTGATACTTCAGGATATTGATACATAAAAGGGTCGGTTGAAAAGCATAGATGGACAGATTTAATCTTCTGTCTGTATTTAGGAATTTCTCTCTCTAATAATTCTAATGTATTAGCCACAATTTTAGGTTCTATCCAATCTTTATAATCTTTTATGATCCCATATCTTTTTTTCATCAACATTGCGTAGCAAGGAAATCTACATCCGTGAGCACATCCTTCTATATGATTTATGCAAAAATCAGCAGATTCAACTCTGCTCTGGTATAATAAAGTTTTACGAACTATTGTCTTCATACAGATAGAGTTCAGCGGCGGCGGATTTATCCAGCGGTCCACTGCAACGATTGGTTAGATGTCTTATTCTAACTATTGAAGTCTGTTGTCACTTGACCAGAGCATGAGGAATATTCGGACTCGCAGGATTTGGAGTTATAGTTTGTCTTGCGGGATCCAACACAAGATCCATATCCTCCATAGGCACAGCTCCCATTAGCACCGAATCACCAAGAACAAGAGCACCTGTAAAACATGTCCGCCCCTCAAAATTGATCTGGACTGGACCGACATACGATACCACCATATTTCTTCCGTCAGCCGTTGTAATTTCTCGTTTCTCAATTTCCACAAGTTTGAGTTGGAGTGTAATATGTTCTGGTATGCACAAAGTTATTGCTCCTGTATCAACTAACGCATCGACCTCAACAGGTTTCAGATCAGACTCCCGAGGATTCGATAGTGCTATCTTTGCATGGATATATCCCATTAAACCCTCCTTTTGTAATGTTAAGTATTGTGAAAAAACTTAACCACAGAGAAAAGAATTGAGAATTATAAATTAAGAATTGAGAATTGAAAATTGGAGTTAGCTATTTTTCTCTGTGCACTCTTTTAGTGCAAAAATCCTCATTAAGATATACTACGACTTTTATATTAGAGAGCACAGAGAATCCTTTGAGAATCACAGATAACCAACTAACAAACTAACCAACTAATTTACCCTGCTTCACTATTATCGCTGAAACCTCTCTTACTGCATCTTTCAGAGATTCATTTCTTACTGTCCAGTCAAATCTTCCTATCTCATTCATTTCTCTCTCTACCTCTTTGATTCTTCTGTTTATTGTATCCATCCCATCGCCTCTCTCTATAAGTCTCTTCTTTAGCTCTTCTATGGAAGGCGGAGATAGGAAGATAGTAACTACATCCTCTCTTTTGGATTTCATAGTGAGAGCACCCTGGATATCAAGGTCAAGTATAACACTATAACCTTTATCTAATAGCTCATCAACAGGTTCCCTGGGAGTGCCGTAGTAATCTCCGTAAACAACTGCCCACTCATAGAACCTATCTTCCTTAATCCATCTCTTAAATGTAGAAACATCCAGAAAATAGTAGTCTCTACCGTCAAGCTCATTCTTTCTTAGTTTTCTCGTTGTAACAGATATTGAATATCTTATATCTTTGTGCAGTTTCAATAGCTCTTGCGCCACCGAGGTTTTGCCTACACCTGATGGACCTACTATAACTATCATAACTGGCTTGTTCATCCTAATTAGTTACCGGTGAAAAATTGCCAAAACTACAATCAATACCGATATTCCTT
>CAYRBN010000002.1:0-25484 GCA_964422625.1 uncultured bacterium
GCTAATTGATAATTTTTAATTGATTTCTCTGTGTTCTCCCGTCTTTCGACGGGACGGGTCTGTGGTTAAGCTTTTTCACAATACCTTATTCTTATGAAGGATCTTATATGGATACCATGTGGGATGGTCAGCCACAGGTTATTTTTTTTTCTTGACAAATTCTCTTTTCTGTGTTATAATGAAGGTAATGGGAAATGTGCTCTCTGTTACAATTTTAGGTTTCTATGTTGGGCTTGGATTGGGAGACTATTCGCCTGCGCTGGATGACTATAAACCTTATATGGGAGGGGATAGGTTAAAACAAAATAAAATCTATAGATTGAACATGGATTACACTCTTCCATTTATCCATTTTCCAATCAGTGCAGGTGTAGGTTATTTTACGACAAAATCCTATCAAGGAGATTATTCTTTAACCCTCGTGCCTATCTCGGTTGTCTTATCAGTGGTATCAGAGTTTGCCCCGGCTCTTCTGTTTGGGGAGGTAGGTATAGGATATGAAAGGGTATATGCCAGGTTTGCAAGAGACGGGAAGAAAGTAAGTGGATGGGGTAATGGTCTATTACTCACAGCAGGAGTCAGTATGGTACTCCCGAGAGGCTTTATGTTTGATATAGGTATAAAGGCAAAGGATGGAAGGGTGAAAGACATCGGGAATAAGATATTTAGCACTGATGAGAATCTGGACCTTATTTTCAGTGATACCTATATCTCTTTTGGGATAAGATACCAGATAATAGGGAGAAGATGATCTAAATGCAAACATTTATAAATATATTGATTCAGCTGCTGATCCTTTTCTTCTCTATTATAGTGCATGAGGTTTCACATGGGTATGCAGCGCTCAGATATGGCGATCCAACTGCAAAACATGCTGGAAGATTGTCATTCAACCCACTCCGTCATATAGACCCCTTTGGGACAATAATCCTCCCTCTTATCCTTATTCTTACAGGATCTCCCTTTCTTATAGGATGGGCAAAGCCTGTTCCAATAAATCCATACTATCTCCGTAATCCAAGAGAGGATATGATGAAGATAGGGGCAGCAGGGCCTTTATCAAACTTTGCACTTGCTATTTTATTTTCCCTGATCTACAGGACAGTAGGCATAGAGCCTTTTGCCTACTTCATCTTATATGCAGTCTTTATAAATCTTCTACTTGCTGTATTCAACCTGATTCCTGTCCCCCCATTAGATGGCTCAAGGATATTAGGTGGATTACTTCCTTATGACTTATATGAGAAATATATGAGGATAGAACCTTATGGTTTTATTATAGTATTTGCGTTTTTCTTTATTGGCTTTGGCAGCATTCTCATCCCTTTGGTTCGTTTTATATGTAGATTACTTACAGGGGCTGTAATATGAGAGTCTCTAAATTTATTTTAGCATTTTTGCTATTTCTGGTATCTCTGACAGGCTGTGCAAGGAAAGGTCCTCCTACATCTCCTGACAGGAGCCCTCCTCGTCTATTATGGACAAGGGCAGTTGACCGAGGCTATATAGAGGTAGGATTTAGTGAGAGGATTACTGCTCCGGAGAGCCTGATGATTGAAGGTCTAAATGTCCGTGCCGTTACAGCGATGGAGAGAAAGATTATCATCTCAACTGATGATATGGACACGCTGAAATACAGAATGAAGCTATGGGGTATAGGAGATCTATCAGAAAATAGACAGGAACTACATCAGACAGAGTTCAGAGGAACCTTGATGAAGGATACAATTCCACCTATCGCGATCGGAATTCCGAGAGTTTTAAGAGGTCTTTCAGAAGATACAAGCCTTACAATAAGATTTGCTGACTGGATTGAGGGATGTTTTCTCTATATTATGCCTCCGGTAAATAAGGAATATAAATGGAACAAGACAAAGACAGAGCTGACACTAAATGTTTCTGGACTTGAAAGAAGAACTATCTACAATCTCTATGGAAGATTTTGGGACAGGGCAAAAAACTTACGCGAGATTCATCTTCTTTTTACAATGGAAAACGAGACTCCTCTTCTCTGGATAAGCGGCACAGTAGGAGAGAGAACTCTTTTGCTTTTGAGCAGAGAGGAAATTCCTCAACAGTTTCTTATATCCGACTCACTCTTTTTATTTCAGAATCTTTACCCTGATAACTATACTCTGTTTGGAAAGACAGCAGACCTGTATTTCTCATCAGGTCCCTTTACACTATCCCTTCCAATAGAGGGACTAAACTTATCTCCTATCGCTCTTGAGGATATAGATGGAAAACTTATCAGTATTATGGATTCTCTTTATTATCATTGATGTTACAGATGCCTTAATTCTAAATTCGTTGTTTTTTTCTTGATATAACAGGGACTTGTAAGAGACAAAGTTTTTACTTGATTGCACAAGAAAGCTTACACTAACTAATATTAGCACACAGATTCCTGAGCCTGTCAGGAATAGGCTTTCACAGATAAAACAGATGGACACAAAGATAATTCAATCTGTGTCCATCTGTGTGCTTTCTCCTCATTTTTTTCTTGACTTCTTTTGATTTTTATGTTATAATATACTTATGGAAGGGAGAACAATTTTTGCCATAATTCTTGTGATTGGGATTCTTCTGTTCTGGAATACTTTCATAGTCCAGAGGCCCCAACCTCCTTCTCCTGTGGAGCCACAGGATCCCATCCGTATGGAGGAGGAAATACCCAAAAACGAGGTGTTCATAACATACGAAGAGACCAGGCCAGTTCATGCAGGCAAACTTGATACGATTGAAACTTCTCTTGTCAGGGCAGTATTCTCCAATGTTGGTGGAAGTCTAATTGAGTATACTCTGAAGGAATTTAGCCATCATAAGGATTCTCTTGTTCAACTTATACCACACGGACAGAGAGCCTTAACCGACATAATTGTAGTGGATGGTAAAACATACAATCTGAGAGATTCTATCTTCTGCCTGAAAGAGATAGATGAGAATTCTATCTCCTATAGTATATCCTTACAAGGTATTGGAGAAATAGTAAAAAGATATGAGTTTGCTGAAGACTATATTGTATTCCTGGATATCAGCCTTCCACATCTTGAAAGTTACAACCTTGTCTGGGATGGTGGACTTTCCTTTACAGAAAGAAATAATCAAGATGAGACAAGATTTTTTTCAGCCGTTGCATTGACAGATGGTGGGCTTATAACCACTCCTGTAGCCAATATCTCCTATGAGGGTGAAAGGATTCCTACTACTGCATTAAATTGGGTTGGCATCAAAAACAAATACTTTCTTGCCTCTATAATTCCGGATGATGATATAGAAGCAACGGCTATCAAGATGAGGAGATTTAGTAAAACTCCTCCTGGAGGAGGATGTATGCCAAGGGGATGTGGTCCGTCTATGGGGGGCGGGGCGCTCAATCCTGCGGATGTTAGAATAGGAATATCACTCTCAACGAGGCCAGAATCCATAATGCGGTTTTTAGTCTACATTGGTCCTCTTGACTATAAACTTCTTGCATCAAAAAATGTGGGGCTTGAACAGGCCTGTTATATGGGATGGAGGTTTTTCCGACCTATATCCCGTGCTATACTATTTGTGATTATGTTTTTCTCTCGGTTCATACCAAACTATGGATTTGTTCTCATTCTGTTTGCGCTTTTAATGACATTCATATTCTATCCAGTAACAGTCTTCAACCAGAAGACTATGAGGAAGACCGCAGATCTTCAACCAAAACTTCGTGCCCTCCAGAAGAAATGTAAAAAAGACCCACAGAGACTGAATAAAGAGACGATGGCACTTTATAAAAAAAGTGGTGTCAACCCTATAAGTGGTTGTTTGCCGATGCTACTGCAGATGCCTATATTTATCGCACTATGGGCTGTGCTTCAATCTACGATAGCGCTGAGAGGCGCAGATTTTGTGGGTTGGATAAATGACCTTTCACAACCTGACCCATTCTTTGTCCTGCCCATACTTATGGGAATAACGATGTTTCTTCAGCAGAGACTTATGGGAACACAGGCAATGGCACAGGACAGCCAGAAGATGATGACATATATGATGCCTATCGTGCTCACATTTATGTTCTTATCTTTTCCAGCAGGAATAGTTCTGTATTGGTTCTCTTTTAATCTCTTTAATATAGCCCAGTTGCTTTATCTTAAAAGAAAGAGACAACCTGTGACGGGATAAAGATTAAAGGAAAAAGGATAAAGGTTAAAGGATAAAGGAAAAAGGGTGTTAGTTGGTTGGTTGGTTTGTTAGATGTAGGGATTTGATTTATCAAATCCAATGACCTAGTGACTAAAGTCGTAGTGGAGATTTTATGACAAAGAATGAAGACAGGGTATGGAAACTATTAGAGGAACTGATCAAAAGCCAAAAAGAGACCGGTACGAGAATGAAAGAGACTGACAGAAGCATGAAAGAGACTGCCAGGAGAATGAAAGAGACTGACAGGAGAATAAAAGAGACTGATAGACTGGTAAAAGAGCTGTCAAAAAATATAGGTGGTGTCAACAACTCTCTGGGAAAGATACCAGAGGCATTGAGTCTTCCAGATATTGAGAGGGGTTTCGCAAAATTTGGGATAGAAGTATCTGAGGTCTTTCCAAATGCAAGGGCGGGCTATGATATAGGCAGACAGAAAGAGGTGGATGTAATCCTGGTTGGCGAGTTGAACAACGAAACTATCGTTGTAGTTGTTGAGACGCAATTGAGGTATAAAAATAATCGGGAGATAGATGAGGTTGTTAAATTCATAAGAAAGGATTTTAAGGAAATTTTTAGGTTATATGCACCTTATAAAGTAGTAGGATGTGTATGTGCTCTGGGATATGGAACGGCTGTAGATAAGCACGCTATGGAGGAGGGATTTTTTGTTATGGAGCCGGTAAGGGGAATAATGGATATTGTAAATCCCAAAGACTTTAAGCCAAAATGGTTTATCTAAAGTAGACAGGTGTTAGGTGTCAGGTGTTAGGCTTCACAAGGAAAAAGGATAAAGGAGTAATGCGTAATGCGTAAGGCGTAGGGCGTAAAGAGTAGGGAGTAATTGATAATCACAGTTCCCTGACACCTAACACCTGATTTGACCTAATAACCAATAACTAATAACAAATAACTCTTTACTGCTTACTGCTTACTAACAACCAGGGGGTATTATGCCAGAAGAGCCAAAGGGACAGAGGATAGAGATAGAGCTTCCAGAGGAGACTGCACAGGGAATTTATTCCAATCTTGTGATTACGAGCCATTCACCATCAGAGTTTGTTCTTGACTTCACAAGAGTATTGCCAGGTTTGAAAAAGGCAAGGGTCTATTCCCGTATCATTCTGTCACCAAAACATTCCAAGGCTCTCTTAAAGACACTGACTGAAAATATAAACAAGTTTGAGAAAAAATTTGGCGAGATAAAGATAGAAGATCTGCCCAAAAAAGAGATTGGGTTTTAGAAGAGACCATCCCTGCTTTTTGTTTGTTTGTCTGTCTGTTTTTTTTAGTCTTTTATCTATCAAGTTGATTCTAAAGGGGGTGTAGATATGGGGTGGAAAATTATAGCAGGGGTGATCGGAGCTTTTCTTCTTATTGTTCCACCGATACATAGTTCAGCAACCCAGGCAGGGGCTATATTTCTTGCGATATATCCTGGAGCAAGACCGAATGGTATGGGAACTGCCTTTACGGCAATTGCAGATGATGCGATGGCTGTATATTATAATGACGCTGGTATGGCGTTCCAGAATGAGACCAACATCACTTTGATGCATGCAAGCTGGCTTTCTGGCCTGTTCCCGGGTATGTATTATCAATATTTGGGATTCGTTCATGAGTTTGAGGGAATTGGTAAGATTGGTGGAAATATAATCTATCTAACCACAGGAAAGACAGATGCAACTGGCCCTGGTGGAGAACTTATCGGAAGATTTTCAAGTTTTGACCTCGCTGCCAAGCTTTCGTATGCTACGAAGATCAGTGATAATCTTGCCATTGGTATAGGTGGAAAGTTTATCTACTCTCATCTTGTCCCAACATGGATATTGGCGGCGGCACTCCATGGAGCACCGGTAAGAGGTGGGGGAACAGGTGTATCCTGGGCAGTAGACCTATCTGCTTTTTACAAGTCTAATATAGAGGGATTGAACCTTGGTATAGCTCTCCAGAACCTTGGTCCAAACATAAGTTTCATTGCAGGAGGAGAATCTGACCCTCTGCCTCGCACCTTAAGATTTGGAATAGCATATACCCCGATAGATACAAGGATGAACAAACTGACAGGAACCGCCGAGATTACAAAGATACTGGTCGGTGTGACAAGAAATATAAGAGATGAGTGGAACGATACCTGGAAAGCAATTGGTGCAGAATACACGATCTCTGAGTTATTCACTCTAAGAGCAGGATATTTCTGGGACACAGTTGGAGAGAGGGTTGGTCCAACATTTGGGGGTGGGATAAAACTTGGAAATCTCAGATTTGACATTGGAGTTGACTCAGAGATATATGACTTCCCTACTGACAATTACAGATTTTCGCTCTTTTATTCCTTCTAATATCCTTTTTCCTTTATCCTTTATCCTTTTTCCTTTCATCAATGGATGGTCTCCTTATTGTCAATAAACCTGTTTCTTTCAGCTCTTTTGATATAGTAAAGATTGTCCGAAATACCACTGGCATAAGAAAGATTGGACATACGGGCACACTTGATAAGGAGGCAGAGGGTCTGCTGGTGCTATGCATAGGGAAGGCAACCAAACTGGTAGAAAGCTTTATGGACAAAGAGAAGGAATATGAGGCAGAGGGTAAACTTGGCGAGAGTAAAGATACAGACGATGCAAGTGGAAATCTAATAGAAAAGAGAGAAGTTTCTGGGATAACTGCTTCTGATATAGAAAGGATACTGGGTGAATTTATGGGCGAGACCTACCAGATACCACCGATGTTCTCATCAATAAAAGTAAAGGGGCAAAGACTATATAAGATTGCACGGAGCGGAAAAACAGTCAAAAGAGAGCCAAGAAAGGTTTATGTAAAGAGTATAGACCTACTCTCTTATTCTCTTCCCTACTTCAAGATCAGGGTTGTCTGCGGTAGGGGGTTCTACATAAGGGCACTTATAAGGGATATAGGAGAGAGACTTGGAGTTGGGGCATATACAAAACATCTTGTAAGGACAAAACTTGGAGACTACACCTTGAAACATGCCATCAACATAGATGATATAAGGGATAGAGAGAAGATTACTTCTTGCTATATCCCAATAGAGCAGGTGATAGGTGTCAGGTAGTTAGTTGGTTAGTTTGTTAGGTCTGTGGTCTTTGGTCTGCGGTCTGTAATCTGTATGCAAGTATTTAACAACATAGAAGAACTGAAGGGGTTAAGAGTTAATACTATTACCTGGGGTTCATTTGATGGTATCCACAGGGGACACTGGGAGATTCTTTTTGCGATGCGAAGACG
The DNA here is from genome assembly GCA_964422625.1 of uncultured bacterium. Lineage (GTDB taxonomy): Bacteria > Hydrothermota > UBA3073 > UBA3073 > UBA3073 > CAYRBN01. The sequence continues at coordinate 7,423 of CAYRBN010000002.1, forward strand.
AGGGTCCCATCTTGTTGTAGTCTTTGAGCCTTCTCCGAAGAAACTATTTTCACAGAAGCCATTTTATTGTCTTACCCTCCAGGATGAAAAGGTGAAGATTATGAGAACTTTTGGTGTGGACAATCTCCTTGTCCTGCCATTTACCCCAACACTCGCACGATTGGGTCCGGATGAATTTATAGACCACATATTGAGAGACATAAAGGCAGAGGAGATAATCGTTGGTGAAAACCATACATTTGGTCAAGGACAGAAAGGTTCCGCAAGGAGCCTTGCCAGTATCGTAAAAAAAATGGGGATAAAGACAACGGTTCTTCCTCTCATAAAAAGAGAAGGGATGAACATCTCCTCATCCCGTATCAGAAAGAGCATATATCTTGGGACTATATCTACTGCCAACAGATTACTTGGAAGAAGGTATTCTATAAAAGAGAGAGTTGTAGAGGGGAAAGGAAGAGGAAGAAAGATTGGAAGGCCAACTGCAAACCTGAACATCCCTGATGGAAAAGTTATTCCAATGGATGGGGTTTATATTGGAAGGGCACGATTTGGAAAGAAAAAATACGACTCCCTTATCTCCCTCGGAGCAAAACCAACATTTAATAACGATAGGACCTTTGAGGTTCATATCCTGGATACCAACCAGCAGATTACAGGAAGGTTGCTTGAGGTATACTTTGTCCAGTTTATACGAAGGCATATCCCATTTAAGAACCTTACCGAACTAAAGACGGCAATAGACAGAGACGAGAAGATTGCCAGGAAACTCCTGAAGAACCGATATATATTGTAGATTGAAGATGAAAGATTGCAGATTTCAGATTCTTACGCCTTACGCTTTACGCTTTACGGTCTTTCCATTTTTGCAATTTGATATTTGATTTTTCTACCGGGGGTTATATGGAAAAGGAAGAAAAACAGAAAAGAATAGAGAAGTTCCGTATACACGAAAAAGACTCTGGGTCTACTGAGGTTCAGATAGCACTACTAACCTATAGGATAAACAGTCTTTCCCAGCACTTCAAGGAACACCCAAAGGATTTTCACTCAAGACTGGGACTTATTAAGATGGTTGGCAGAAGAAGAAGACTTTTAGGCTATCTTTTAAGAAAAGACACCAAAAGATACCATGTTATAATAAAAACACTCAACTTACGAAAGTGAAGGAGCCTATTATGGAGAAAAGAATAGAACTGAACGGAAGGGAACTGGTCTTCAGGACAGAAAAGGTTGCATCCCAGGCAGATGGAAGCTGTATTTTAAGCTATGGAGACACGGTCATTCTCTCTACTACCTGTTTTTCGCGAAAGGAACTACCTTTTGCAGGATTTGTCCCTCTATCTTGTGATTATAGAGAAAGAAGATACGCAGCAGGTAAAATTCCAGGCGGCTTTTTCAAACGAGAAGGAAGACCCACAGAGAAGGAGATACTTTCCTCAAGACTGATGGACAGACCAATAAGACCTCTCCTTCCTCTCAACCTTGGCAGAGAGGTTCAGGTGATAACGACTGTTCTTTCCCATGATGGAGAAAATGATGCTGATACATTAGCAGTTATAGGAGGAAGCCTTTCATTAGGACTCTCTTCTGTGCCTTTCTCTGGACCTATTGGTGCGGTAAAGATTGGAAGGGTTGCTGGAGAATTCATACTGAATCCCACAGTTGGGCAGCTGGCAGAATCTACACTCAATCTGACTGTTGCTGGCACAAAAAAAGGGATAAGCACCATAGAGGCATCTTGTTATGAACTCGATGAGTCTCTCATAATGGATGCACTCAGGATTGCAGAGACTGAGATAAAAAAGATTGTAGAGATTGAAGAAGAGATCATTCTGAGTGAGGGCAGAGAAAAATTCTCTCTCTCTTCTCAGGGTAGGGAGCTTGAGCAAACTGTGAAAGAGGCCGTAGGAGAAAGTCTGAAGGATATTTTGGAAATATCGGTGAAGAATGAGAGAAGAAAGAAGTTTGAGCTGCTTATGAAGAGAGTTCTATCAGAGGTTGGTGAAGAGAACGAAGCAGCAGTTAAGCATATTCTTGGCGAGCTAGAATCTGATATAATAAGAGAGTCTATCAATAAAGGGATAAGACTGAATGGAAGGGGGCTATCAGACTTGAGAGAGATTATCTGCAAGGTTGGGGTTCTTCCCAGGACCCATGGTTCAGCCATATTCAAAAGGGGAGAAACCGAGGCATTATGTACTGTTACCCTTGGAACAATGGCAGACGAACAGAGGATAGAGGCACTTGAGGGACAATCCTTCAAATCATTTATGTTCCATTATAATTTTCCACCTTTCTCTGTGGGTGAAGTCAGAAGAATGTTTGGCCCGGCAAGAAGAGAGATAGGACATGGAGCCCTTGCAGAGAAGGCATTAGCTCCCCTTCTTCCAAAGGAAGAGGTTTTTGCCTACACAATAAGGATTGTATCTGACATCCTCTCATCAAACGGTTCATCCTCTATGGCAAGTATATGTGGAAGTTCTTTGGCACTTATGGATGCAGGGGTTCCGGTCAAATGCAATGTTGCAGGGATAGCAATGGGACTTGTAGATGGCAAAATACTGACCGATATTGCAGGAGATGAAGACCATTGTGGGGATATGGACTTTAAGATTGCAGGAACTGATTCAGGCATAACTGCTCTGCAATTAGATATAAAAAAAGAGTGGATAGATATTAAGACCATTGAACATTCCTTGACCAGGGCAAAAGAGGCACGATTGAAAATTCTCAACATTATGAATAGCACTATCTCTTCACCAAGAGATGACATCTCTCTATATGCTCCAAGATTAGAGGTTATCTTCGTTCCAAAGGAGAAAATAGGTCAGGTCATAGGACCTGGAGGCAAGATTATAAGAGGACTTTCTGAGGAGACAGGTGCAGAGATAGAGATAAATGATGATGGGAAGGTATCCATATCAGGCATGTCAAAGGAGTCTGTGGAGCTTGCAGAGAAAAAGATAAAACGACTGGTAGAGGAGGTAGAGGTAGGCAAGGTATATATTGGAAAGGTCAAACGGATACTTCCATTCGGGGCATTTGTGGAGATTTTGCCCAATAAGGAGGGGATGATTCACATCTCCCAACTTGCACATCGTCGTGTAGCATCTGTGGAAGATGAGGTAAAGGTTGGAGATGAGCTCTCCTGCAAGGTGATAGGCATAGATGAACAGGGAAGAATCCAGCTGTCAAAAAAGGCAGTTGATCCTCCTGATCGCCGAGGGAGTAAATGAGAATCACCCTTCACTATTTTGTGGTGATTAAAATATTCATTTAGCTATTGCTTAAAGTGGGGGTTACTACTTTGAATTTAACCATAAGAGAAAGAAATTTTTCTTGATATAACAGGGACTTGTAAGGGACGGAATTTTTTATTTATTACTAATGAGTGTCCTGTGAATAATTCATTTTTTACGTAGATAAAGAGGCTGTGCAAAAATAACCCTGCGGACAACCACAAGGGTTGTCCCTACATTGTAGGGACAGGGTTTATCCCTGTCCGCAGACTAGATTTGCCGTGAAAAAGTGACTTTTTGCACAGCCTGTAAAGCTACGCTACTACACGGAATGAATATCCAAATCTAATATAGTAACGGATATTTAGATCCGCCCAAAAAAGGAATATAGATATTAAATGAGAGTATAGTTTAAAACACAGACCTGGCCTATAGAATTTATCCCTTTACCTTTACTATTTGACCTTACACCAATAGAAATTTATGGAGCACTACTGCCCTGGTGCTAGCATTTAGTGAGGATTAGTGAGATTAAGTGAGAAGGTCATTTTTCAGTCTAAGCGTTATAAAGATGCAGTGTCTGATTCTCAAATCAGGGATTTCCGTGGTACCATGCAGGGCCGAGCTGAAAAAGGTATTTTTATAACAACTGGAAGATTTACTATAGAAGCAAAAGTAGAGGCCATCAGAGAAGGTGTTCCGCCAATCTAACTGGTAGACGGTGAGAAACTAGTCCAATTTTTCGAATGAAGAATATTTAAGAGAGAGGAGGTGTAAATTATGAATATGAAAAAATTAGGGATGCTGGCACTACTGGGATCGCTTATACTGTCATTTGTATTAATAAATGGATGCATTCACCATGAAGATAATACTACAAAGCCAGAAACAGAAACCCAAATAATTGAGGATCTCACCGCAAAAGAAGCATATGCTTTGATCCAAGAGCACAAAGATAATCCGAATTTTGTAATTCTTGATGTGCGAACCCCTGAAGAATTTTTAGCCGAGCATATAGAAGATGCTGTGAACTTAGATTACCATTCTAACACCTTCAAGAATGAGCTTGACAAATTGGATAAAAACAAAACATATCTCATTTATTGTAGATCTGGACATCGTAGTGGAAATGCTCTGAATATAATGAAAGGGCTTGATTTTAGAGAAACCTACAATATATTGGGTGGAATTATTAAATGGAAAGCGGAAGGATTTCCAACTACAAAATAGGATTGCATAGATTCATACTCCATTGCTGGGTTCGTAACCCTGCCGTTGCTTTGCAACCTTGTCCTTCGGGTTATATAACACATATTAAAGGCGATTTGTCAAGGAAAAAATATCCAAAGTCCAATGTCCAGAGAGAGTTGAGAGTGAGAATATACGGCCTTATGAAGAAACTTTAAAGTACATTTCCTGTGAACTCCTGCCTTTAGACGGGAGGTCACAGAGGAATCAATGTAAAATTAGCAATGCAAAATTATCACTTAAAATCCGAAGTGTAAAGATATATGCGCTATTATTGTAAAGAGCATTCTTACAGCAAAAAAGGAGCAATTTTACATTGCTAACTGCTAATTTTGCAATGGACATTGAGTTTTTTATCTCTGTGCTCTCTAATATAAAAGTCGTAGTATATCTTAATGAGGGTTTTTGCACTAAAAGAGTGCACAGAGAAAAATGATTAAGTCCAATTTTCAATTCTCAATTCTTAATTTATAATTCTCAATTCTTTTCTCTGTGGTCAATGCATAATCTGGGATAATAAAAACCTTATAACCCTATCTTATAAATTCCCCCAATATAAAGACTATTCCCAGGATGAAGATCACTGCCCCAGCCATTTTAGTTGCTATCTTATAAGCTCTTCCACGGAAATAACGAATTACTCTACTACCAAGAAATCCAATCACAATAGGAGCAACATTTTCGCCCAGAGAAAAGCTGACTCCAAGTAGCGCTGATTGAGAGAGATTTTCCGCTGCGATTAAACAATATCCCCACATAGCAATATGAGGCAGACAGGGCTTTATTCCAAACAAGACCGCCAGAATAAAAAGGTCTGTTGACCTGGTCCCGAAGAACCTAATATTAACATGTTTATTGAAAAAAATTATTGCCCCAATTGCAGATATAAAAGCACCACCAATAATACGAAGCAATAGGGTATGTCCCTCTATAAACTGACGCGCTATGTCCCCTATTATAAATATTATTATCAGGCTTAATATGAAAGTTACAGCCCGTATAGTTGCCAGGAAGAGTATGCCACTAAAAAATTCTCCCCCCTCCTTCTTGGTTGAGATCAGATATGAGACGAGAATCGGAGTGCAAGAGGCAAGACAGATTCCTATACTACTCAATATGCCAAATGAAAATGGTATGACAATAATATCACGCCACATTAAAATACCTCTTTCTCTTTTGCCATTAGACCCAAATTACGCACGCCTATTATAATGGCTTCTACTGTTCCAGTGGCACCTGTCAGTCCATGAACATCTGTCTGCCATTTCAGTTCTCTATCAACTTCGTAACCAACAAAGGTCTCCAAAAACTCTCCCAGTTTTATCGAAGGCACATAGACAGGGGTCTCTCTATGGTCCCAGACATAAACCTTCTGGATGGTTCCTATGGGAGAGGTCTGAACAAACAGTCTGATTGGTCCAATATAACCCTCTTCCTCACCGAGAAAGACAAATCCCTTTGACTCCCCACAATCTCCATAAAGCTCGTAATAGACAAATTCGTCTCTCTCCTTCTTAACAGGTGTCAATCCAGTATTGGCTAACAGACTGTCAAGATGTGTCCTGTATAAGGCTTCTTCGAGGACTATTTCCTGCGGTCTCTCTCCTGTCCGGAGAATAGTAAAGAGAGATATCAACACTATTAGAACAATCAGCCCTGGGATGATGATAAGAATCTTTTTACTCCTACACATACTACCTCCTATAAGCGCAATGGGTATTGTGAAAAAACTTAACCACAGACCTGTCCCGTCGAAAGACGGGAGAACACAGAGATTTTGATTTATTAAAGATTAATGAAAGATCTTTATCCCTCCCCTCTGTGACCTCTGTGGTTTATCATATTCTTTCATACTTTTTTTCACAGTACCGCGCAATGCCTCAATGTAAAACGCAAATATCAAAATGCTCTCTTTTCAGGATACAGATTGTAGGGATAACTCTTGATGTAAGGACAAATCCGAAACTCTAAACAAATACAAAACCAGCATAATTAGTGTCCGGTGAATAATTCGTTTTTTGCGTAGATAAAGCTACGCTACTACACAGAATGAATATCCAAAGCTAATGTAATAGGGGATATTTAGATCCGCCCCAAAAGGGAATATCGGTATTGATTGTAGTTTTAGCAATTTTTCACCGGTAACGAATTATTCCTCACCTTAAAAACTACAAAGACACGAAGTCATAAAAAACAGAAAGAATAAAAAAAACTTGATCTCCCCGCCCCGCACATAAGCTTATGTGCGGGGTGAATGTCTTGGTGGTGAGTCGTGGAAACTCTTTTTTTAGAGCAAAAGGGAAGCGATGAAGATAAGGATAATAACCAGCAACAGCCCAATACCCATTGCAAGAGTTCCAGTCACCTCCTGACCAAACCCCATACCAAAGAGACCTGCTCTATAAATTCCGGCTGAGATGAGATTTCCCAACACCAGTCCAGCTACTGCACCCAACCATAACAGACTATATCCCAGGCCTCTTAAGCGCTTTCTATTCGGTAAATCCCGGGATAATAGGAATAGGCTTGAAGGGTATCAGGACAGCTGCATAGATTGCGGCAGAGAGAGCAGTAAGAACAACCATTCTGGTATCCTTCCACATAAAAAATATCTCCTTCATTATCTCTCTATCTCCTCCCCTGTCATTGGCACAAACCTAACCGGAATAATAGTCGTAGTCTCTATCTGACCATCAATCTTTTCCAATAATTTTAGCTCCTGCCACTCCACACCTACCGGGATAACCATCCTTCCCCCTTCTACTAACTGGTCAATCAAGGGTTGTGGGATATGTGGTGGAGCGCAGGTAACAATGATGGCATCAAAAGGGGCGTGTTCTTCCCAACCAAGGTATCCATCACCGTATTTAACTGTGATGTTCACATAGCCTAGATCCTGCAAAAGTTTTTCTGAACTTTTTGCCAGTGGTTCCAATATCTCAATAGTATAAACCTTCTCAGTAATCTCTGCCAGTATGGCCGCCTGATAACCTGAGCCGGTTCCAATCTCTAATACTCTCTCATAACCATCTAAATCTAACAGTTCAGTCATAAGAGCAACTATATATGGTTGAGAGATAGTCTGTCCTTCAGCAATTGGTAACGGACGATCTATGTAGGCAAGTCTCTGAAGTTCCTCAGGAACGAACCTATGCCTTTCCACCGCACGCATTGCCCTTAGAACTCTCTCATCCTTAATGCCTCTTGCTACTATCTGGATTTCTACCATCTCCTCCCTCTCTCTGACACGAGCAAGATTTCTAACAGGAGTCTTTTCTGTCTCCTTTGCCTGACAACCAATCAGTAGAGAGAGTGTAGATATCATAGCCACTATTTTATACATCATACCTCCAAGTCGCTTCGCTCCATTGAAAAAAAAATTGCAAAGTGCAAATTTATATGGACTCTGTTTCTTGAGGCTCATAGTAACCTTGTGGAGCATTTTGCTCCACTCTTATTTTACATTTTTCAATATCTCACTTACCTATTCCAATTTAAATTATACAGTAAACCCCGTAATTTATCAAGAAAAAATTAACACACTTTTCCCTTAATCGCTTAGGAAACTATAGTATAAACCGGAGAGTTCACAGAAAGTGCAGTTTATAGTTTTCTCGTAAGGAAGTATATCATTTTTCACTCTCAACTCTGTTCCTCCGTGTAATTAGTGTCCGGTGAATAATTCGTTTTTTGCGTAGCTAAAGCTACGCTACTACATGGGATGGATGTCCAAATCTAATGTAGTAGTGGATCTTTAGCTCCGCCCCAAAAAGGAATATCGGTATTGATTGTGGGTTTGGCAATTTTTCACCGGTAACTAATTAAGTTACAGACGCTTTGCGTTCTCTGTGGATTTTTTTCTCGACAAAACGAAAATTTTATGGCAAAGTAAGTTATATATAAACAATTTTAACCCTTGGTAATCTGCGAAAATCCATTTCCTATTAGGACACAGATTCACCTCGCACCTATGCATAGATGCGAGATAAAAGCAGATAAACAGGATATCTAGGGGCAGGACTTGCCCCTGTCCGAAAAGGGAATTAACTGCTTGATAAGTTGTAGAAGAGGGTTCCCAATCCTGATAATGTCGGAACTGCAAAGTCCCTCCTACACAGTCCGCATTTAGTTATAAGGAAGAATGTGGAGATAGAAAATTAGTGAGATTAGTGGATTAGAAATAACCAGCGCGGGTATCAGTGTAACTTCCTTTAGAATCTATCGCTATGGTTACTTATTTCAGAAGGTAAGATTCCCCTTCTGCCCATAGCAAATATCCTAGACTTCATACCCCTATCACCGATTATACCCTCAGGAAGATAGTAGATAACCCCGGGCTGGGTTATCTCAAGAGTATCTCGAATCGTCATAACTGCAATTGCTCGCGGATTGTATGGATTCTCAAACATCTTCTGATGTAAAAGAGCAGTCGTATCATCATAGATATCTTGTGCCCTTGCAGGATCAAACTTGCCTGTAACAGAAATTTCAAGAAGAGTATCTCCTGTAATTGCAGAGACAGGTATATTAAGACGAGATGGTAGAAAGCCCCCTGATAGAGACTTATACTCATCCAATGCCTCATTCAGTATCTTCATATTCTCAACAAGTCTATCCTCAATATACATCTCCTTCTCTGTATATCTCTGTATAACTACCCAGGCAACAAGACCTGCAACAACTACCACTATAAGAAACTCAAATGAGAGAACTCTTCGCATAGCTCCTCCTTTAAGTACCGTGAATCGTAACCAACTAACAAACTAACCAACTAACAAACCGACCTTATCCCTATTTTCCCAGCTAAAGCCCTCTTTTTCTCTCCCAAAGTGTCCATAACAGGCAGTCTTACGGTATATGGGTTTCAAAAGATCTAGATCTTCTATTATACCTTTTGGTGTAAGTGGAAAAACTTTCTTTACACGGCTCAAAATCTCTTGTTCAGGGATCTTTGCGGTTCCAAAAGTATTTAGTGCAACGGATACTGGTTCAGCAACCCCGATAGCATAAGCAAGGAAAACCTCACATCTCAAGGCGAGGTCTGCTGCAACTATATTCTTTGCAATATACCTTGCGATGTATGATGCAGATCTGTCAACCTTTGTGGGATCCTTTCCTGAAAACGCTCCACCACCATGAAGTGCAAGACCCCCATAAGTATCAACTATTATCTTCCTCCCGGTCATCCCAGTATCAGACTGTGGTCCACCTATAACAAACTTACCCGTTGGATTGACAAATATTTTTGTTTCCTCATCCATAAGTTCCAAAGGGATGGTCTTCTTGATCACCTTTTCTATGATTTCATCCTTTGCACTATCTGTTATATAGTTTCCGGATGAATCAAGAACATCCTCTGTATGTTGCGAGGATACCACTATTGCCTCTACCCTTTTAGGAATATCATCAAGATATTCAACCGTTACCTGAGATTTGCCATCCGGACCAAGCCAGGAAATTGCCCCCTCTTTTCTCACATCCGCAAGTTTTCGGACAAGTTTATGAGCAAAGACTATAGGCATAGGCATAAGCTCCGGGGTCTCCTTGCAGGCATATCCCACCATAAGTCCCTGGTCCCCTGCACCTCCTATATCAACCCCCTGTGCAATATCAGGAGATTGTGCTCCTATTGTGTTCACAACTGCACAGGTGCCGTAATGGAATCCATATTCAGGCGCGGTATAACCACTGTCTCGTATCACATCCCTTGCTAATTTATTTACATCAACAAAGGTCTTTGTGTTTATCTCTCCACCAATAACCACAAGTCCTACAGAGACAAATGTCTCACAGGCAACCCTTGCATAAGGGTCATCTCTTATTATTTCATCAAGGATAGCATCAGATATCTGGTCACATAGCTTGTCAGGATGCCCCTCTGTAACTGATTCAGATGTAAGAAAGCGATTAGTGGACATAAAACCCCCGGGGTAAATAGTGATCGGTAATCGGTGATCGGTAATCAGTAAAGACCACTTAACCAACTAACAAACTAACCAACTAACAAACTAATTTAGATAAATCACCAACATTCAGCTGCCTGGAACTCCCTTTACAGATTGCACCTTCCCCTATTATTGATGCAGAGAGAGTCAACCCTTCTATGTATGCATCTTTTCCTATGATAGAATCCTTGATAATTGAGGAGACTATATGGACATTTTCAGATATTGATACATAGGGGCCTATTAGACAACCTTTCAGTTTTGCAGATGGATGTATATAAACAGGATCTAGTATCATTGTGTCCTTCTGAGGCTCATAATAGCCGTTATTCTTCAGAATATACCTGTTCGTAGAGAGGAGGGTCTCGGGTTTGCCACAGTCATACCATCCGTCAACCGTGAATGTCTCAAGGGTTGCACCTTTCTCTATCATAAGCTGAAATGCATCCGTCAGCTGAAACTCATCCCTGGTCTTCTTTCCAGCTTTGAGCATCTGCTCTAATAAGCCAAAAAGAAGTTCAGTATTTCTTATGTAGTTCACACCCACCACTGCAAGCCTGGATACGGGTTTCTCTGGTTTTTCCACAAGTCTCTTTATAACCCCATTCTCCACCTCTGCAACCCCGAATCTTCTCGGATCATCTACCTCTTTCAATCCTATGCAGGCATCAGACTCTCGGACTGCGGAAAATAGATCTGCCTTGAACAGAGTATCGCCATAGACTATCAGCGTAGGGTCCCATCTCTTAAATCTATCCTTTGCAAGATAGACCGCATGCCCAAGACCAAGCTGCCGAGACTGTTCAATGAATACTGCCTTTACATTATAGTGTTCCCGTATATAGCTCTCCACCTTCTCCTTAAACCTTCCAACTATGAATATGACCTCTTCTATCTCCAGAGATGAGAGTATTTCATCAAGTATATGGGCAATAATAGGTTTCCCCCCCATCTGGATCAATACCTTTGAAGTTGTATATGTATGGGGTCTCAGCCGTGTCCCCTCACCTGCTATTGGAAGTATCAATTTCATTCAACCTCTCCTTTAAGTAATCTATCCTCTTTACCGGAGTTGGATCAAGACCTCTTCTTATAGCAAGATGAAAGCTCATCCAGTCACCGAGATACAAAAGAGAGAAGATTCTCGTAAGCAGCGATTCTCCTTCTGTCCAAACCTCCTCTATTCCCTCTGTCCAGGGAGAGATGAGCTCCTTTGTTATCTCTATCCTCTTTTCTATTCTTGGATTATAGTCCTTGTCCCTTAAAATTATCACAAAATTGTCAATCTCTGGATATCCAAACCCCACTATCTCGTTATGGTTCATCTCCGGGAAGAAATTTATATGTGCAAGAACCTTTGAGTTCTCATTAAGTTGTGCCTGCCACCTCCTGGCAACAGCTTCTAATGGTGATGCAGAGTATATAATTGGAAATCTCCCTAAAAGCTTTTGAGCAAGGCAACCTCCCTTACCAGTATCCTTGCTTAGAGCATTACTCATATCGTCAAGCAGGCCAACAAGTTCGTTTAAGTCTCCCTCAACAATCTCCAGTTTTTTTAAGAGAATAAATGCTGGAAAGAATAGGTATCCGATTGCACATCTTGGCTGGAACCCGGATGGGATTTTAATCAGTCTAAAATGGTCCTCTTGAGCAAGTTTACCACCAGAGGTGATGCAGATAATATTTGTACCACTCTCTTTCAGTCTCCTATAAGAGGCAAAGGTCTCCTCTGTATTGCCTGAATAAGAGAATAGAAATGCAAGTGTCTTTTTTGAAACCCATTCTGGTATTTCATAAGAGCGAGAAAGAGAGACTGGAACTTTCTTAATAAGACTCGCCATCAGATCCCCGGATATGGCAGACCCACCCATACCGCAGAAGATAATGCTGTCAAAATTGAGTGAGGGAATTTGAACTTCCTCTCCCAACCGAATAGCATCTCTCACCTGATGAGGAAAATCTATCAGTACCTTTTTCATAGGGGTAAAAGTTCGTGCTCTCCAATTCTGTTTTTCATGATAGAGCCAAGATATTTTTCAATCTCTGTGGCAGAAGAGATTGAAAGAACCTCGTCTGCAATCTCATGACACTCTTCTAAGGTAATCTGTCTTATTATGCTCTTTACAGGTAACAGGGCTCCTGGAGATACAGATAACTCATCAAGCCCAAGTCCAAGAAGGAGAGGAATAGCAATCAGCTCACTTGCCAGTTCTCCACACAGTCCAACCCATATATCCTCTGAATGCCCTGAGTCAATCGTAGTCTTAATAAGCCTGATAACAGCTGGGTGTAAGGGTCTAAAACTATCTGCTACCCTTGGATTTCCCCTGTCACAAGCAAGGGTATATTGGACAAGGTCATTTGAACCTATGGAGAAGAAATCAACCTCTTTTGCAAAATCTCTGGCAAGAATAACCGCAGATGGAATCTCTACCATAATTCCGAGCTCTATCTTTCTATCATATTTTATATTATCTCTGTCCAGTTCTCTCTTTATCTTTTCTAACTCCTTTTTGAGAAGTTTTACCTCCTCAATTGCGCATATAAATGGAAACATAATTCGGACATTACCAAACGCTGATGCCCTCAGTACTGCCCTGAGCTGTGTTCTCAATATATTTTTATTTTTCAGATATACCCTTACTGCCCTCCATCCCAGAAACGGGTTTGTATCATGAAATCTCTCGTCCTGAAGTAGCTTATCACCTCCAATATCAACGGTTCTTATTATCACTGAATTTGGACTGACAAGCTCGGCACAATGTTTATACACCTCAAACTGTTCTGGTTCCGTTGGAGGGCCATTTATAAACAGAAATTCGGTTCTAAAAAGTCCAATTCCATCTGCTCCATAGTGCATAGCCGGCTGAATCTCCATTGGCAATTCTATATTTACAGAGACCTCTATTGTGTGTCCGTCTATAGTAGTAGGAGAAAGGGTAGAAAGACTGGTAAGCCCCTTCCTGTAATCATTATACCGTCTAATCCTCTCCTCATAACTCCTCAGGGTTTCTTCACCTGGATTGACCACCACAACACCCCTGACACCATCTATGATAACAAGATCACCGCTCTTTAGATACCTTAGCGCCGATTCAACACCCACCACAGCAGGAACACCGAATGCTCTTGCAAGTATAGCAGTATGTGATGTCTTGCCTCCCAACTCAGTTATGATACCACCAACATCACCGAGAAATACCATATCAAAGACAGGAATATCATACGCTGCAACACTATCTCCTTTCTCCATAGCAGCATAGACTGTTCTTCCTCCACCATCTCCCATATTCCTGACAATCTTTGATACAACATTCTCTATATCTCTCAATCTATCCTTGAAAAACGGATTTTTTCTCATAGATGGGCTCATTTCGCCTATCACCTTTTTAACTGCATATTCTGCATTTTTCCTGGTCCTTCTTATAATCTTGACAGTTTTTCCAATCATATCTTCATCTTCAAGAAGAAGGAGTTGTGCATCAAATATTTTGGCACTATGTATATCTGACATCTCAAAAACCTTCTTTTGAACCATAGAAAGTTGTTCTTTTGTTTGTTTGAGTGCCTTACTCAACTTCATTATCTCTTTTTCAACATCGGTTACCCCCTGTTCGGAAATTGAGGGTTCCTCTGTTTCAATAATCAGGACCCTTTTAACAGAGATTCCTGGGGATGCAGCTATACCTCGCAATATCTTATTTTCTCTCATTCTTCATCAAATTTACGAGCAAAAAGTTCCTTAATAGAATTGACAGCCTCCCTTGCATCATTCCCATCTGCCTCTATCTCAATATTAGAACCCATCTCAGCTGCAAGCATCATTACACCCATAATACTCTTTGCATTAACCGTTATCTCATCCTTTGACAATGAAATATTAGAGCTATATCTACCTGCAACCTGCACAAGCATAGATGCAGGACGGGCATGCACCCCAAAGGAATTGGTCACCTTGATATTATCTTTACACCTCATCTGTTTGGTTATTAGTTATTTGTACACCTTCTCCCTTTGTAACCTCTCCTATTATAGAGCCTTCACCAATTGTAGAGAGTGTTGCATCTGTCTTATCCCTATCTACGATTATAACCATACCTATCCCCATATTAAAGACCCTATACATCTCTTCCTCTGGCACACTGCCCATCTTTTTTATGAACTCAAATATGGGTGGAACATCCCAACTGTTCTTCTTTATAACCACACCATATCCTGAGGGGATAGCCCTTGGTATGTTACCAGAAAAACCTCCCCCTGTTATATGTGCAATACCCTTTATGGATGGAAAATTGGATATTAATACCTTAAGATACGAACGGTGAACCATTAGAAGTTCCTCACCAAGGGTCTGTCCAAATTCCTGTATATATTTGTCAAGGGATAGTCTCTTCTCTTTTATAATCTTTCGGACGAGTGAATATCCATTGGTATGAAGCCCATTTGAACTTAAACCTATTAATATATCGCCATCTTTTATATCTTCTCCAGTTATCCTATGTTCTGTTATACCAACGATGAATCCAACAAGGTCATATTTCTGAGGAAGATACATTGAAGGAAGTTCAGCAGTCTCTCCACCAATAAGCAAAAGAGCATTCTTTTTACACCCCTCTCTTATTCCAGAGATTATATCCAAAAAAATTTTCTGCTCTAATCTATCACTTCCTATGTAATCCATAAAAAAGAGGGGTGTTGCTCCCTCACAAAGTATGTCATTTACACAGTGATTAACAAGGTCCTCTCCTATTGTCTTATGTCTATTAAGAGCTGAAGCAATGAGCAATTTGGTTCCAACACCATCAACAGAGGCAATAAGCATCTTATCCCCCATTGGGACCCCCCCACCAAACCTTCCGACCTCATCTGAAAACTCTCTTATATAAGAGAGAAGAGTCTCTTTCTTCTTTATGTCTATCCCTGCATCTTTATATAACATAAGCAATAAGAGATCACACAGGAGAACAGTTGACTAACCCCTTTTGACATTAGAGGGGTATTAATTTATGAGAAAATTCCAATTAACAAAATTCAAACAAATTTCAATAACCAAAATTCCAATGTTGAAAACAAGGAAGTTTGGTATTTACCTTCACACATAATTAGGTGTGTGGGTTTAGATATTTGGATTTAGATATTGTTTGTTATTTGATGCTTGAGATTTGGAATTTGTTCATAATTTGGTGCTTGAGATTTAGAATTTGTGCGTGAATGCTAAACAGCCTCATTAGACTAAGGGGGGGCTTGCACCCCCCCCTTTTTTTTCATGCCCCAAGCAGATGTTGATTGCTCACTTTTTCTCATCTTTCTTCTTTCTCTTTTCGTCCTTTCGCTTATAATCAGTTTCGTAAAAACCTGACCCCTTAAATATAAACCCGTTTGCATGTGTGATGCATTTTTTTGCGTGCTCTTCGCATAAAGGACAGGTAATCTTCATGTCCTGGTTCATTCCATGAAATCGCTCGAATCTATGAGCACATTTGGGGCATTCATAGTCATAAGTAGGCATGTTCTTTCCCCCTATTAATACTCTCCGCCATAGCCTCCACCATAACCTCCTCCTCCTGGTGGCATTGGCGGCATCTTCTCTTCTTTCTCCTTCTTCTCTGCTATCATAGCCTCTGTTGTGATAAGGAGTGAGGCAACCGAGGACGCATTCTGAAGAGCGATTCTCGTCACCTTTGTAGGATCTATAATCCCAGCCTTAACTATATCAGTGAACTCGCACTTCTCAACATCAAACCCGACATTTCTATTTTCCTCCTTCAGCACCTTGTCCAGTATTACAGCAGGTTCTTCGCCAGCATTTAATATTAACTGCCTTGCAGGTTCCTCAATCGCACGCCTTACAATATTAACTCCTATCTTCTCATCTCCTTCAAGTTTCAACTCATCCAGCTTTGGAAGGCACCTCAGGTATGCGATACCTCCTCCTGGAACAGTCCCTTCCTCTACTGCTGCCTTGGTTGCGTGCAATGCATCCTCAACCCTTGCTTTTTTCTCCTTCATCTCAACCTCTGTAGCTGCACCAACATTTATCACGGCAACACCACCGGCGAGCCTGGCAAGTCTCTCCTGGAGTTTCTCCTTATCATAGTCAGATTTTGTCTCTTCTATCTGTAACTTAATCTGTGACATCCTTGCCTGTATATCTGACTTTCCGCCCAACCCCTCCACCAATATTGTATTCTCTTTGTCAACCCTGATCTTTTTTGCTTTTCCAAGGTCCTCTAATTTCACAGCATCAAGCTTCATTCCCTTCTCTTCAGAGATCACCTTTCCACCAGTAAGAACTGCAATATCTTCTAACATCTCTTTTCTCCTGTCTCCGTATCCTGGTGCCTTCACTGCACAACACTGAAGGGTCCCTCTGATTCTGTTGACAACCAGTGTAGCAAGGGCTTCTCCCTCTATATCCTCTGCTATTACAAGCATGGGTTTGCCTGATTGTGCTGCCTTCTCCAATACTGGCAGAAAATCCTTCATCGCTGATATTTTCTTCTCGTGTATAAGGATATACGGTTCCTCAAGAACTGTCTCCATCTTCTCGGAGTTCGTCACAAAATATGGAGAGATATAGCCCCTATCAAATTGCATTCCCTCAACAAGGTCAAGCTCAAAACCAAGACCTTTACCCTCCTCAACTGTGATGACACCGTCCTTGCCTGCCTTATCCATAGCCTCTGCAATTATATTTCCTACTTCCTCATCGTTGTTTGCAGAGATCCTACCAACCTGGGCAATTTCGGTCCTCTCAGATGTTGGAATAGAGATCTCTTCTAATCCTTTCACAATTTTCTCTACTGATTTTTCTATACCCCTTTTCAATGCCATTGCGTTTGCGCCAGCAACAACATTTCTCATTCCCTCTTTATATATTGACCAGGCAAGCACAGTAGCAGTTGTGGTTCCATCTCCTGCTACATCGGATGTCTTTGATGCCACCTCTCGCACCATCTGTGCCCCCATATTTTCAAAAGGATCCTCAAGTTCTATCTCCTTGGCAACTGTAACACCATCCTTTGTAACAGTTGGGGCACCAAACTTCTTCTCTAAGGTCACATTTCTTCCCTTTGGTCCCAGTGTTGCCTTGACTGCATTTGTCAATTTTTCAACACCTTCCTTTATCTTTGCTCTCGCTTTCTCGCTATAGATTATTTCCTTGGCTGCCATAATCTTACCTCCTTGTGATTGATAAGCACTTTTTTAGGTTTTCACTCTATTATACCAAGAATATCATCCTCTTGCATCATAAGATACTCGTTACCGTTCATCTCTATCTCTGTGCCTGCGTATTTACCAAACAGTATCTTATCACCTTCTTTCACCTGCATTGGGTCATCATCTTTGCCAGGTTTGGCGACTGCTATCACCCTACCCTGCTGGGGTTTCTCCTTTGCTGTATCAGGGATTATTATCCTCCCCTTTTTTACCTCTTCTGGTTCAAGGCGCTCAACGAGCACCCTTCGCCCTATTGGCTGTACCTTCATACTACCTCCTTTTGTTAAAATATCAACCCATCTTCCACCCATCAAATTTACCTTTTAGCGTGGAAGTAACCTTCTATTTTACCACTTTTACCTCTTCTGGTTCAAGGCGCTCAACGAGCACCCTTCGCCCTATTGGCTGT
>CAYRBN010000002.1:25584-36217 GCA_964422625.1 uncultured bacterium
TCTTCCACCCATCAAATTTACCTTTTAGCGTGGAAGTAACCTTCTATTTTACCACAAAATTTGCATTTTGTCAAGAAAAAAATGTAACAAAACGGATATTTTTTTCTATTTGTTAAAAAACTACTACGAGTCTCCTGTTATTCCATTATATTTTCAACAGGGATTTTGACGAGACACTTCGTGTTTTCCTTTTGACACACCTTTGTTACAATAAATTT
This sequence comes from uncultured bacterium, assembly GCA_964422625.1. Classification (GTDB taxonomy): domain Bacteria; phylum Hydrothermota; class UBA3073; order UBA3073; family UBA3073; genus CAYRBN01. The sequence continues at coordinate 25,803 of CAYRBN010000002.1, forward strand.
CTTGATTACTTATGAGATTATACTTCACACCACAGAGGACATAGACCTCGCATTTTGTTCTCTTTTATTTCTACTTTTTATCCGCAATGACGTCTAACGTTTTCAACTAACGGGACTCGGGTTTGCGAAGTCCCGAAGGGATTTGCAACGCCCGTTAGGGATTACGCAAACCCGAAGTTAGGCGAAGTTCTGCTTTATTTCTCTTCACCCTTGTCTCTAATTCTTTAAGATTATACTCTTTCTCTGCCATCCTAACCCTAATCTCGTGAAGTCCAGCCATCATATCATCCACTTCACCTCTTGAATTTGTAAATTCTCTAACAATGTTGTCCCGAACTTCTACTTGATAGAACTTACTGAAATAAGACATACAAATCCCTCTTCAAAGCATCGCAGGTTCAACAATTTCAATTGGGTCATACCCAAGCAAAGCGTTTACTGCATTTACTTCTCTTCTGGTCTTTAGTTTAACAATATGCTCAAAGTTCCAGCTTGCTAAAATATCTGCGGTTGATCAGGGTTAAATCTCAAAGCCTACGGTCTGATGCAGGGAATTGCAGAAACCCAGCCTGTTATTTGTGTGATGAAAACAATTTTAAAAAAATTGTTACAGAAGACATTTTTTTCTTGCTTGCCCTCCGTCTGTTTGGAGGGACAAATCGCCTTTAATATGTGTTAGACAATGCGGCGAACTTATTTAATACAAATCCCCTATGTCTTAAACTCTTTAATACATCTTTTTGAATCGTAGGCAACTTAAAAGTCATTTACTCGTTCCGTAAAAATATTGATGTTAAATATTTTGTCAAAATGATTGAGCAAATTTAAAAATCGTGTCTTGCCTTGAGTTGTAAGTCAATAATTTCCATCTGTAATCCAATAAAACTTAAAATCACTAAAGTTGCTCTTAATGTAATTGTTCAAATCTATATACTCATTCTGGTTTATACCAATCTTTGTTCCTTCAGTGGAATAGAAATTCATTTCGAATAGATATTTTGGTTTGTGCCCACTAAATATAATCAAGTCGAATTTTTTAGGCTTATTGTCTCTGGTTTTAATTATTCCCTCTATATAGCGTTCTGTACAAAATATCTTATCGTTTCCTAGCACTGATGTACCAATTTGTCGTTGCAAGTCAAGTTTTAAAGTATGTATGCCAGCCTCGCTTAAAATATAATCTATGTTTTTGTAGCCATTGACTTCCAATATCTTTACTATCTTTATCCTGGGATAATTTCCATGAAGGCTTTTCGCATCAAGTGGTATTCTTTTATTTCGTAGATATCTTTCAATATTTATTCCACCGAGCATTTCATTCAAACCTAGGTTATTTAATAAATAGTTGGAAAACCTTATCGAGAAATCCTCGAATTCGCTCTTTGTAATACGTGATTCCAATATGCTGAAATCCTTAATGATCTTATCGATGTATTTTGAAATCGCAAGTTTGAAGGTTGCTATAAGATACTTTCTGTCATACTGTTCCATATTGCCGATAAACTCATCAAACTTTAATCCACGATTAATTGTCTTTAAGTACATTTTCCTAAATTCAAGGTCATATTTGAGGTTTAAAATCATATATTCATGTATTGCATTGATATCTAAAGAATTGAGTTTAACTGTATCAAAGACAAAATGAATAAGTTGGGCGTTTGTAAATCTCATTAATTGAAACATCTGTTGAAAAATAATAAAACTACGGGGATAATTTTTTACATAATCGGATAGGTCATTTATATTCCATTGGTTCCTTGATTCTAACAAAGATATTTCTTGCTTTAATTCTTCCACTGGCACTTTTGCATCTCTAAATTCATCTTGAATAAATTCTAAGAATGAAATCTTAGACGCGAAATCAATGTAAATATCCTCTAAACGCTGCATTTATTTTTCTCCTTTTTTTACCTCATAAACGAGCAGATATTGATGGACTATTTCTAAATAATCTTTTGGATTTTGAGTGTTTAAATTTACTCCTTCCTTTATAACAAATACAATTTCCCTAAGCCATAAACTATCTATCGCCAACATATCCACTACCTTTTTAGCCACAGGTTCTATGTATCCGTCTATTTTTACATCTTGAGCTTGGATTACTAAGAATCCATTATCAGTTATTGTAGGTAGCTCTCGATTTACAATTTCTTTTGTTTGTTGTAAATAGAACTCAACATTTGAATGAGAGGAATTATCACCCAGTAATGGTGTCTTAATAAAAACTAATCCTTTCTTCTTTTTTTCTCTCTTCTCGGTAAAACCTATATCATTTTCAGAATGAGCAAGAAAAGATATAGTTGAGTATCTGGCTCCATTTGAATATCTATCAATTACATTTTTATTTAAATGCCTTTCAAAGTCCGTTACTGGCAAGATCCATACTGTTGTGGTTTCAAGTTCGTCTAATTTTCTTTTTAACGGTGGCTTTTGGAAAGCAGGAATAAACAAGTCGTAATTTACCCCTCCTTCTTTTATACTTAAAGGAATAGGTGACTTTGGTTTCTCAAAAATTGGGAGATACTCATGAGCCAAAAGAAGAAAATTGTATTTTATGCTATTCGCATACCAAAAGCCTGTAGTTTTGCAGTTATGTTGCCGTTTGATAATAAGTTCTCTTAATTTGAAGCCAGCATCTAGATAAACATCTATAAGTTTAAATCCTAAGGGAATTACATGTTTTTTTCTCCGTGTGTCCCCTATCAAGATAGCACATTGCCTGCCGGGCTTTAGCACTCTAAAACTCTCTCTGGCAACCTTTGACATTTCTTTTAAGAAATCATCAATATCAAAAAATGATAAATCACTCTCCTTAGAGTCTGTATAATGGAGAATGTTTGCATAGGGAGGATGAGCACAGATTAGATCTATGGAGTTATCTTGCAAAAAAGATAAATCTCTGGCATCGCAAGCTGACAGTTCTGGCTCGTAAACCTTTAAATTGCTTTTTTCGTTACTCAAAGTTAATTGTTGTGATTCTACACGAAAATTTATATTCTTTTTTGCCAATTCAATAGCCTTATCATTAATATCAAATGCCATGCACTTCCTCCCTAAAAGTTTACATTCTACAGCAGTTGTCCCAGCACCACAGAAATAATCTAAAACCAATTCGCCGGGTCTTGAATATTTGAGAATTACATTCCTTGGGATATAAGGGGACCAATTACCTCTGTACTCTCCACTATGAGTGGCCCAATTACCCCTTTGTTTAAAACTCCAAACTGTAGTTAGTTCTTCTTTAAAGTCTTTTGGGAAAAGCATCTTTACTTTTTTAGAAACCTTAAAAGAACTAATGTTGACGCCTTGTGACTTGGTAATAAGTCGCTCAATATATCTAAATGTAACTCCATATCTTTGCCCAATTTCTATATCAGGAGTCCCTCTTACCTTTTCCTGTAAGATTGCTTCTTGGAGTTCTTTTTCAGTCTTAAAACTTACTTTTTGATTGCTCATTATATCCTCTTTTTATTAAACCCGCCATTTCGCTTAACGTTTCCAGCATATACGACGTTGCGACCGAAGGGAACAATGTCCCAAAGGGCAAGGGCTTTAGCCCGATGCGTATATGCTGTGTTAGGCGATGCGGTGGCTCGGTATTACAATACTTTTCCATAATCCACCTCAATTCCATCGTCAATCTTCCTATAAATAATGATTTTTATATCTATATGCTCTGGTAAGGCATCTTTCACCTCATAGGTATGGGGTTTTATGGATACTGGGATGTCTCCAATGTAGCCGTCAATTCCTTTTGATTCTTCATCTGGCTCAGATAGACGGTAATTGGTTCCTTTGATCTCCGCACCTTTTTTAAGTATTGCTTCCTGAAACCTTAATCCTGCAAAAGTTTTCACAATTACTAAATCTCTTACCCATTGTTCAACTGTTTCCCGGTCAATCTTACTCATAGCATTTCTTAGTTCTTTCAATTTTTGGAGTATTTTTTCTGAGGCATTTCTTACAGCATCAGGTTTCTTCTTCAAATACCAGTCTTCCCAGTCAGACAGTGTCTTTCCTTCAAACTCCTGAATAAGCTCGCTCATCTGACCAACTACTCTTGGTCGTGTGCCTTGTGCATATTGATTGGCTAAATTGATGAGTGGCGCTACATACTTGGGAAATTCAGGTGTTTCTATGTCCAGATATTTTCTGATTTCTTTAATGCTGATTTTTACTTTCATATCATCCTACTCTACCAGCTTTTAAATGAGTAAATTTAGATTTGTATTTATAATCAATCGCAGTATCCACATCAGTCAAATCCTTTTTAATCAAATGGGCATTTAAAAAGGTCTTATTCCACAGATAAAGATAGCAAAGCAAGTTATTTTCCTCATCGTATTTTACAGTATCAAACTTTATGTATACCTTTTGTCCACGAGTTTTTTCTCTTAAAAATTGTATCGCCTTTCCATTCTTTTCTGTTTTCTCTTTTACACCTAATAACCTAATTTTCAATCCATTATTTAAAATCAAAATTTCTGGTGAGATTATTTCTTTTACAATATAATATGTTTCTCTCTCAGAATGAGAATTGTCTATTTTTGAGCCAAATCTTAATTTTTTAGGGTCAACTTTCTTATCAAACGTTAAGAGGTCTTTAAAAACATAAGGCAATTTTTTTATCTCTACCTTAAAATCTATTTTTGGTTTTTCCTGCTTGATTATCTCAAAGGTAGCATTTTGAAAAATAGTACTTTGTTTTAACCCAAGTTTTTCTTTTATGATAGGTAAAAAATCTTCGTTTATTTCGTATCCGATAGAGTTCCTATTCAGATTTTTGGCAGCCAAAGAGGTTGTGCCACTTCCAAGAAATGGGTCAAGAACGGTATCGCCAACAAAGCTGAACATCTTAATAAGGCGTCTTGGTAATTCTTCAGGAAACATTGCAAGGTGTTTATCCTGTTTTTCACCAGGAAAATTCCAGTGTCCTGTAAAATATTGATTCCATTCCTCTTGTGCTATTTTTGATTGCTCTTTGATTTCTTTGCTCGCTTTTGGAGAATTCCCATATTTTTTGAAAATCAGAATAAATTCATAGTTTAATTTAAGAATCCCACTTCTTGGATAAGGGAAGGAGCCCATCACAGTTGCTCCACCAGTTGTGTGGCAAGTAGTGACTTTTTGCCAGATGATAGCACCCATATAATCAAAGCCTGCACTTTCGCAGAACTTGATTATCTCTGTTCTTATAGGAATGACCTTATATCTTCCATAATAGACAGAACGAGCAAACTGGTCGCCAATATTAATACATAAACGACAACCTTTATGTAAAATCCTGTGACATTCATTCCACGCTAAATTAAGGTTGTTTATATACTCCTCATAAGTATCATTAAAACCTATTTGATTCCCATTTCCATAGTCTTTCAATTGCCAATAGGGTGGAGAAGTAATAATGAGATGGACTGATTCATCAGGGATTTCTTTCATCCATCTTGAATCGCCGAGGATTATTTTATGCAAAGTTTTCATATTATAATCACCTCAAATGTCTTGCAATACTTAAAGCCACCGTTTCGCCTAACGTTTCCAGCATATACGACGTTGCGACCGAAGGGAGCAATGTCCCGAAGGGCAAGGGCGTAAGCCCGTAGCGTATATGCTGTGTTATCTGCTGTAGGTCGCACCACCCTATCATGCCTCAATTGAAAGATCATCTTTTGTATACCCAAAGAGTGAAAGAATATCTATTGAAAGTTTTACTATGCTGTTAGCACTTAGATTTACCTCGACATAGATGTCAGTTCCATTTATTCTCTCTGGGGACATCAATTCATTTGGATTTCTCGTAAAATAAGGTCTCTTCCGACCTATCAAATTAAGAACTTGCTCAAATCGCTCTTTATGGGTAGCAAGCATAATATTGCATACTTGGATAAGCATATCCTTCCACGACCTTGCCTCATATCTTGTTCCCTTGAATAAAAATGATGAGATAGACTTATACGCATAACTTTCTCCAATCTCCACTCGTCTTCTTGGGACGACAATTGCTGGTTGCTGTGTAACAACACTTGGTTTCTGAAGTGGAGAATGTTCTATCTTCTGGATGTTAGAAGCAACAAAACGTTCTACTGTAGTGTGTTCTGGTTTATATCCACATAATTTTTCCGTTGTTTCCGCAATTAACTCTATTAGAGATTCATCAGGACCTTCTATAACCTTATTCCACGCTTTTGGTAATGTTTCTTTAATCAGATATTGCTTTTGTTTGCCTTTATAGATATTCTCTGCATTATCAATAGCTTTTCCAGTAATCACATTTTCCTTTAAAAGAAAATCTGCAAATTTCTGACTAATTTCTTCGCTATCTTGATCATAAATTTCCACGGTGTAGAACTTTCTTTGTTCCCAGCTGCCTTCAAGAAGAGGTAAATAAAACCACCAAGTAATTCCATTCGTCAGGATTGCAAGCTTTACACCTTCTTGAAAAGAGTAATTTAAAAGTTGTTCTTGGTGCTTCTCTAAATCCTCTCCAACCTTTTTGACCTCAATAAACACTTTATTGTAATTGTTATATCTTAAAGCATAATCCACCTTTTTCCCACCCACAGAATACTCCGGATGAACTTCATCTATGTTGAATGCGTCCCAACCTAAACAGGACAATATCCGCAAAATAACTGCTTGTTTAGTAGATGCTTCATCAAATGAAACAATTCGTCTATCTGATTGTATCTTCTTTATCAGTTCCAATAATTTTTCTTCCATTTTATTCACCTCTTTTGCGACCTATTGCAGATAACTTGTTTATATACGAACTTGGTTCGTATATACTGCCAAAATAGAGGTATATGTGAACTTGGTTCGTATATACCTCCCTATAGATGTTTAGATTTCTCTAACTCACTCCTTCCCCCATTTTATCTAATGGGCTTATTATCTTGCCTATCTCTCTCTTACTTACATGCGTATATATCTCTGTTGTCTTGCTACTCTTATGACCCAGAAGTTCTTGTATATATCGCAAATCCGTTCCTGACTCCAGTAAATGAGTAGCAAAAGAATGCCGCAAGCTATGTATTCCAACATCCTTCTTAATCTTTGCCATTCTGCAAGATTTTTCAAATACCTTTTGAACTGACCTTATGGTTATATATCTGCCTTCTCTTTCCCCCTCAAATAACCATGCTTTAGGTCTATGCTTTTCCCTATATCTTCTCAACGTCTGCAATGCTACGTCTGAAAGCATGGTATATCTGTCTTTTCGGCTCTTAGCCCCTTTGATGAAGACTCTTCTGGCTTTAACTTCACTACCTCACTTACCCGTAATCCGGCAGAATAAACTAACATTAGAATCGCCTTATGCTTGATATTATCAACAGTTGATAGAATTCTTCCTACTTCCTCTTTGCTTAATACTACGGCTAGTTTCTTATCCTTTCTTGGTCTCTTGATTTCGTAGGGAAATTTCTTTTTAAGAGCGGAATTTAATGTTGATGTAGCAACTTTCTTTTCCCCTGCGAGATGAAAAAGATACTCCTTGATATCCCTTTCTGTGATGTTGTCAGGCTCCTCGCCAACGAATTTTAATATCTCCTTATTATAATGAACATAAGCTTTTATTGTCTTTGGACTGTATTTTCTTGATACCATCTCCCTTCGTAAATCCTCAAATAGAGATTCTTTTGCAAGTTCGAAGGCTTGCCCTACTTGTTTCAAGGAGGGGTCTATTCAAACATCTTCCTTCTTGAAAATATCAAGGAGACTCCTTATCACATTATCAGAATGGGGAAACACCCAGCACTTTTCTTTAGGGGTCCATTTATGTCATTTTATACCTTTGAATTTCTCTACATAAACTGGATTGTAAAAGAGAGTAACTGCAATTTCTCCAGACTCTATTTTCTTTATTTTAATTCTACTATCTCTCATTTTATCATCTTCACTGATATGGCACATCAGAAATCCTGGTTTATCAAGATTTTTTTGACAGGATTAACAGGATTTTTATCTAGTTGTGGTCTCAGGAATTGTTTATAGTCCACTAATCTACACGATTACTGTGCTGTCAGGAGGTAACCACATCAGAATCAGGTACATCCTGTTAATCCTGTCAAGAAAAAATTCTCTCGCAAAGACGCAAAGTCGCAAAGAATGTATTCAGTACTTTCTTCCTTAGCTTCAGCCTACCGCCTAATAGGTGGAGCATCTTGCTCCACAACACGAAGTGTCTGTAACCTTTGTCTCTTACAAGTCCCTGTTATATCAAGGAATTTTTATTTCACCTAACCCCAGGAAAACAAGAAAGTTAATCCTGTCAAGAAAATTTCTTTTTAGAAAAAACCTGTCCAACGGTGAGGGTTTTGAGATAATTATGCATCTTACTTGCAGAATTCTTGTTATAAGTGGTTAATATGGAGGCGGCGGGAATTGAACCCGCGTCCGAAGAACTGGTAATGAGGATATCTACATGCTTAGTCACAGTTTTTTTCTTGGTACAAACACCCCCCGGGACCGGGTTGTTAATACCAGAGCCCTAAGATCTCATCTCTCCTGTCAGGGCAGACAAGAGAGACCAGCTCCCTTTATCCACGCCCATCCCCAAAACCAGGAGCAGGGTCTATAGGGAAGGCGTGGCTGCATTAAGCAGCCAGTGCGTATGCATATTCGCCAATTATTTAGTGCCACTTTTTACAGGGATGTGGCGCCCTGGCATGCAACCCTCATTCCAAAGAACCCCGTCGAATCCTTTCGCCCCCAAATTATCTTATTTTAACACAGATTTGTAAAATTGTCAAGAAAAAAAAATCTCACGCAAAGACGCAAAGGCGCAATAAAAGATGGAGCATCTTACTCCATAATGGATGTGAGGCTGGAAGCCTCACCTGTTGGTGTCCTCTGTGGTTTAAGGTATACCCTAGCACTATAACATAGTGCGGGGTATAATTTCATAAGCAATTAAAATAAAAAATTCTGTCTCTTACAAGTCTCTTACAAGTCCCTGTGATATCAAGAAAAAAACAATTTTTTCCTTGACTTTCCCTAACTATTGTGTTATAATTCGCAATGTGAATAGTGTCCAGTTTATCACATTTGGTTGCAGGCAGAACCAGTATGATACCGAGAGACTAAGGGAAGACTTTAGGCTGTCAGGGTGGAGTCTGCTAACTAAAGAGGATTCTGACTGCATTATTGTTAATACCTGCTCCGTAACAGGAAGTGCAGAGCGACAGGCAAGGAATCTACTACACAGATTGCAGAGAGAACATCCGAGGGCAAGAATCATCATCACGGGATGCTATGCAAGAAATAAGCCCAAGCTTAAGGGTCCTATTGAGATAGTCCCTCATAGAGAAGATATAATAAGAGAGTTTGGACTCAAAAAGAGTGAATATATAAAAAGATTTACCAATCATACAAAGGCATTCATAGGGGTCCAGGATGGTTGTGACAGGTTCTGTTCTTATTGCATAGTGCCGTACCTGAGAGGTGAGCCACGCTCAAGGCCAAAAGAGGAGATAGAAAAAGAGATAATGGCACTTGTCTCATCAGGATACAGAGTCTTCATACTTACAGGGATAAATATAGGGAGATACAACTACCATGGCACTAACCTGCTTGCACTGGTTCAATCTCTACTTGAAATTGAAGGGGTAAGACTTATTGGAATATCCTCTATTGAACCGGATATGCTTACTCCGTCATTAATGGACTTTATAAGAGACGAAAAAAGATTTTTAAGATGGCTGCACATATCTCTCCAGTCAGGCTCTGATAAAATTCTAAAACTGATGGGTAGAGGCTATACAACAAAAAATGAGGAAGAGATTATAGCGAGGTTGGAAGAGATAAACGATATATGCATAGGCGCAGATGTGATATGTGGCTTTCCGGGTGAGGGGGAGAAAGAGTTTGAAGAGACAGAGAAACTTCTCTATAAACTTCCTATTTCGTATTTCCATGTGTTCAGGTTTTCTCCGAGAAGGGGAACAACCGCATACAGTATGAAGGATAGACCAAAAAGTGCTCTGGTGAAGGATAGAAGCAGACAACTACTATCTATGAGCAGAGAGAAATTTTACAGATTTAGAAAGAAATTTGAGACAAGAGAGATGGAAGTTCTTGTTGAGAACAAAAGACGAAAAGAACACCTCGTTGGAGTAACCCGCAATTATATAAAGGTGTTATTCAATGGAGATGACTCACTGATGGGTAAGTTTGCCAAAGTTCGTATTGAGAATGTAGGGGAAGAGGGAACTTATGGGCAGAGAGTGGAGGGAAGTAGTGAGTAGTGAGTAGGGCGGAGAGCGTAAGGCGAAGAGCGTAGGGAGACAGGGAGATGGGAGTAGGGCGTAAGGAGTAGAAAGTAAGCAGTTATCAGTTATTTGGTCATCAGGTCATTTTATCCTTTATCCTTTATCCTTGTTAACTCTAACACCTAACAACCGTGAACCGTGAACCGT
>CAYRBN010000003.1:0-34997 GCA_964422625.1 uncultured bacterium
AGACTGTGAAAAACAACCTTGCTTACAACCACAAGGGTTGTCCCTACATTGTAGGGACAGGGTTTATCCCTGTCCGCAGACCTCGTAAATTGACTTTTTGCACAACCTGTAAAGCTACGCTACTACTATGGTATAGATATCCAAATCTAATGTAGTAGCGGATATTTATATCCGCCCCAATGTAGTAGCGGATCTTTAGATCCGCCTCAAAAAGGAACACTAAAAGTGGACATCTCCCGTTTTGCAAAGAATAGTTTACACTTACAGGATTATAACCACTTACTTGGACTTTAAGAGTTACTATCCATGTCAGAAGTTGCTTCTAAGGTTAACAATCTTTTGGACATATTCGATCTCCTCTTTTTTCCCTTTAATCTCTCCCTCTAATTTCTTTATCTTTATCTTTCTCAATATCTCTCCAACCAATTTTCCTTCCATAACTCCCAGTTTCTTTATATCCTCACCAGTCAGTTCCAATCTGACTGTTCTTATCTTCTTTAAGTATGAGCAAACCTTCTCCTTTACACCTTTTCTCACCCCTATATATACAAGTGGATAATCAGGAAAGCCCTCTAAAATAGTGTCCATCTCTCTTAATTTCTGGGACATTTTCAATTTAGGAATTTTTTTCTCTAATTCCTTTGTTGTCTTTAGATACCCTCTCTCTGCCTTTGTCAGTATATCTCTATTCTCATCATCAACAAGTGCCATAAAATAGAGGGGTTCAGGGCTTATTTCAATCTCTGCTGCAAATTCATCAAGTTCCTCAAAGAGCTTTTTACCATGATATGATAAGCCAATCTGGTCAAATATGCCCAGATCTGCCAACCTGTCTGTAATCTTCCATCTATTTTTTTCTTTGAAACATAGTGAAAGCTCATTTCTTATCCTCTGATAGGAGAGGAGAGAAAGCGACTCTTTCTCAATCGCCTCTTTCATGAGTGATTCTGTAATAGTCTCTATCCTGAAGTCCAATCTTTCAGCAAGCTTAATGGCACGAAATATCCTTGTTGGGTCATCTATAAAACTCCTGCCGTGCAGAACTCTTATCAATCCTTTTCTTATGTCTTTCTCCCCTGCAAAAGGGTCTATAAGTAGACCTGTACCAAGAGGAGATGCAATACTGTTGATGGTAAAATCCCTTCTTGCAAGGTCATCAAGTAGGAACCCTGGCTCAACTTTTGGTAGTGAGGCTGGTTTCTCGTATTTCTCCTTTCTTACAATAGCAATATCTATCCTGAGGCTGGAGATAGAGAGAAGAAATGTGCCAAACTGGGACTCTTTTTCAATCTTCACCCCAAATCTTTCACTCAAGCATATCGCAACTTCTCTTGCATCTCCTCTAACCATAAGGTCTATATCGTTACTCTCCATACCAAGGAGCTCATCCCTCAATGATCCACCGACTAGATAGACATCCTCTCTGGAGATGTTTTTTATAGCTTCTATAATATCTTCTCGTTTCATCGCAGACTAATTATAACACATTTTTTTAAAAAATGCAAACTTTTTTATTGACAAATGGGAATTTTTCTGGTATTATAATAAGGTGATTAGATTTATTTTTATATCCATCCTTTTCAAACAATAGACTGAAAATCTCTTCTTGTAAATATTAATATTATAATATGAGTTGCAACTGTTATTGTGATAATATATAGGAATAAGATATGCGGGTTCTCATAATCATACCAACATATAACGAGAGGGAAAATGTACCTGTTGTGTTAGAGAGGGTGCTATCGTTGATGAAGGAGATAGATGTTCTTGTGATTGACGATAACTCAACAGATGGAACAGGAGAGTATATAAGAGACCTGTCTCATAATGAGAAAAGAGTAAAACTTCTAAGCAGACCCCGCAAATTAGGACTTGGAACCGCATATATTGAGGGATTTAGATATGCAGCGAAAAATGGTTATGACTATATCTTTGAGATGGATGCAGACCTATCGCATAATCCAGATGATATTCCAAGATTTCTTGAAAAGATTAAAGATATGGACCTCGTTATAGGCTCAAGATACTCGGATGGTGTCTCTGTGATAAACTGGCCAATGTCAAGGCTTATTCTTTCATACCTTGCGAACCTATATACGAGAGTAGTTACCGGTATTCCTGTCAAGGATATGACAAGTGGATATAAATGCTATAGAAGAAAGGTTGTTGAGAGGCTTCTTAAAGAAAAGATAGTATCTGATGGATATGGATTCCAGATTGAAACGGTCTTCTGGAGTTATAGAAATAGATTCAGGGTGATGGAACTTTCCATCATATTTGCTGATAGAGTTGAGGGAAGATCAAAGATGTCAAAAAGGATTATATGGGAAGCATTCTGGATGGTATGGAGGCTCAGGGTGATGGGGTTGGTAAGGAGAAGTGATAGGTAATCGGTTATCGGTTTGCGTGTTTGCGAAGCCTCGCACCTTATATGAACATAATAGATTGTTTCTCGTAACTGGAATAAGACCTGCTTTTTTGAGTGGAGTAAAGATTAATAATTGTTTTGAAAGGTCATTTCTCTTATTTTTCATTTTTCAATTTGCACTTTTCATTGAGCAATTGCGTATACCTAATCTATGTCTGTTTCTGTCATAGTAGTTGCGGGTGGGAGAGGAAGGAGGGTAGGGGGGGGTGTCCCAAAACAGTTTCTTTCCATAAACGGAACTCCTATCATCTTCTTCTCTCTCGCGGACTTTGAAGAGGAGCCTCTAATAGATGAAGTGATAGTTGTAACGCTACCTGAGTGGATCTCTTACATAGATAAGGAGATTGAGACGAGAGGCTATAAAAAGGTGAAGAGCATTGTAGAGGGGGGGAGAAGACGACAGGATTCTTTTAAGAATGGACTTGATATTATATCAGGAGATATTGTTATTGACCATGATGCAGTGAGACCCTTTCCCTTTACATTGAATATAAAGAGTATGATTGAAAAATGCAAAAGATTTGGAGCAGTCATCCCCATTGTTCCAGTGAATGATACAATAAAATATCTGAAAAACGAGAGGGTTGAAAGGACGGTAAATAGAGAAGGTCTTTTTTTAATCCAGACCCCACAGGTATTTAAATCTGATATCTTAAGAAAGGCATACAAGAGGGTTGAGAGTGTTAAAGTCCATCTGACCGATACTGCATCTCTGCTTGAAAGCGCAGGTATACCTATCTTTACAATACCTGGGTCTGTTTTCAATATAAAGATAACTACAAAAGACGACCTTAAACTTGCCAGCGCCATTAAGACAGGTGTCAGGGTGAAAAGGATAAAGGAAAAAGGATAAAGTAACCCAACGACCTAATAACCAATAACTAATAACTGTCTTTGATGTTGGTCTTTACCGATAACTGTCTTTGGTTAGGTGTCAGGTCGTTGGTCTTCGGTCTGTAGTCTATTAAAGAATCTTGTTAATCTGCGAAAATCTGCGTCCTAAAAGGAGAGTGCGGTGCGTATAGGTATTGGATATGATGTTCATAAATTTGTAGAGGGAAGACCACTCATATTAAGTGGGGTGGAAATATCTTATCATAAGGGACTTCTTGCCCACTCTGATGGTGATGTAGTACTCCATTCCATTGGCGATGCAATACTCGGGGCATACAGTATGGGGGACATCGGAACCCATTTTCCTGATACAGATGATAGATGGAAAGATGTAAGCAGTCTTCTAATCCTTGAGGAGATAAGGAGATTGACTTCCGCAGATGTTGAACATACAGATTCCATAATTGTATGTGAAAGCCCCAAACTCTCTCCTTACATCCTTCAAATGAGGGAGAGAATTGCAGAGGTGTTGAATATATCAGTTTCTGCTGTCTCAATAAAGGCAACTACCGAAGAGGGACTTCTCTTAAAGGGAGAGGGGGTTGCCTCATACTCAATTGTGCTCTGCTCATAAATCTTTAATGATAAGTGTTATAATTCCTACCTATAACAGACTTTCATCTCTTAAGAATACGATAAGGTCACTTTTGAGACAGTCTCTTCCCCTAACTAAATTTGAGGTTATTGTGGTTGATGATGGTTCAAGTGATGGAACAGAGGAATGGCTGAGAGCATATACTGGCGGACTAAACCTAATATATATAAGACATACTACAAATAGAGGAACAGCAAGAACAAGAAACGATGGTATCAAGGCAGCAGAGCATGATATTATTGTCTTTCTTGACGATGACATAAAAGCGGATAAAGATCTTCTCTCTACTTACCTTACCGTGCATACTAAAGAAGAGGGAGTATTTATTGGTAATGTTATATATGAGAAAAATCCTAAAGAGAGGGCAGTTTTAAGGTATCTTTCTACGAGAGGTGTCCACAAAGACAGGGAAGATTTCAGATCATTTATAACCCAGAATCTATCCCTTAAAAAAAGAGATGCAATAAATGCCGGGCTATTTTGTAACTCTATCCCAGATTTTTTCCAGGGAGAGGATATAGAGTTTGGGTACAGGTTATCACTAATCGGAGCAAAATTCATTTACATAAAGGATGCAGTTGCCTTTCATTCCCGGACTGTCAGTTTGAATAAGGTAATTAAAGACGCCAGAAGGTTTGGTAAAAATATCCTTCCCTTGCTTGTGGATAAACACCCTGTTTTTAGAGATACCTTTAAGTTATACCTCATTGAGCAATTGGATGTATTAAAAGAATCGCCTTCACTCTCTTTGAAAAAATTGGGGACAAGATTTTTCTTGAGTAGAGTTGTATACAGGATTATACATAGCTTTACTGTTTTGTTTAACAAGTTTTTTGTTCCGTCTTTATTCTTTGATTATCTCATTTTCTATAACAGAATTATGGGGATGAGGGAAAAAGGAAAAAGGATAAAGGATAAAGGATAAAGGATAAAGGATGAAGGAGGTTAGTTGGTTAGTTGGTTAGTTGGTTAGTTGGTTGATTGGTTAGATGTAGGGATTTGATTTATCAAATCCAATAACCCAAGGATAAAGACTGCCTAATAGCCTATTATCAGTTTTTTGACAATACTTATTTGCAATGCAGAGTTCTGATGTATTGATTTTTTCATACGAGTTTCCGCCAGACGATGGGGGTGTGGCAAGATATTCACACGGACTTGCAAAGGGGCTTTCCAATCTGGGCAAGAAGGTGATAGTGCTTGCACCAGGATATAGAGAGATGGATAAAGATCTAAGAGACAATTTTGTGATACTAAGAATACCGAATACAGGGCTCTTCTTTTTGAATCATCTTATCTCTTTTCTATTTTTTATTCGGATACTTTATAGGTATAAAATCACATCTGTCATTGCCACTGAGATAGCAGCAGAGAGGGTCGCAGTTATTGCCAGACTTTTTATTCCGTTCAGGTTCATAGCGGTTTTTCATGGTTATGAGATACTTGTAAGTGTCCAGTCTCCGGGTTTTTGGGGAGGGTTAAAAAAGGCAGTTTTCTATTTTATTGTTAGGCGTGCATATTGTGTAGTTGGGGTCAGTAGATATGTAAAATCACTCCTTGTTCGTGCCTCTGTGCCAAAAAAAAAGATAAGTATTATATCAGGGGGGGTTGATACAGAAAGATTTTCCAGCCCCGGCGACCCAGATGGGTTGAGAAAAAGACTCAATCTAAATGGAAAAAGAATAATCCTCACTCTTGCAAGACTTGATAGCGTAAAGGGTCATTGTATGGTTATTAAGGCTTTGAAAAGGGCTATTAAGGAGGTCCCTGAGCTTATGTATATTATTGCAGGCAAGGGGACGGGAAGAGGTGAAATTGAGAGATTTGTTCAGAAAAATGGTCTTTCTGATTATGTGCTATTTTTGGGTTTTATCCCTGAAGAGGATCTGGTCAGTCTTTACAAGATGTGCGATCTCTTTGTAATGCCCTCACAAAGAGCAGGTAAAGGTGTTGAGGGATTTGGGCTTGCCTTTTTAGAGGCAAATATGTGCGGCAAACCGGTTATTGGAGGAAGGCATGGAGGAGTAGTTGATGCGATAATAGATAGAGAGACCGGCTTTCTGGTTAACCCTCATAATGAAAAAGAACTTTCAGATAGGATTTTAGAGTTGTTAAATAACAGCAGATTTTCATCCCATCTTGGAGAGCAGGGCAGGAAAAGATGCATTGAATTTTTTGATTGGAAGAATGTTGCAGCACGATTTCTTGATTGCATAGAAAAGTCTGATTTTTCTTGACTTATAAAGAAAAGTATGGTATAATGGGTAGGGATGTTAAGTTAATCCTAACGAGTTTCGATTCATTAGTCTGTCAGGAACAGGTTTTAATACGCAGATTTTCACAGATTATTAAGATTCTTTAATAGGCGAAACATCTTGCCTCACTGTGGAGCAAGATGCTTCACCTGTTTCTTCTAATATAATAAATTTGCAATTTGCATTTTGCAATTTGCATTTTGCAATGGAGCGAAGCGACAAGGGGGTGTTATGCGTAAAACTATCTTAATACTACTGCTCGCCCTTGTGGGGTGTGCAGAGGTCCCAAGGGATGTGGTTGTTATCCTTCCTCTATCCGGAAAGCTAGGGGGATATGGAGAAGATTGTCGTAGGGGAATAGAGATTGCACATTCTATGGCAGAGAAACCCCTTCCTCTGGTGTTTCTCGACAATAAAGACGATATAGAAACCACTATATCCATAATGAGAGAACTTCCCAAAACTACACTTGCAATAATAGGACCTATGACCTCTGCCACTGCCTTGGCCGCAGCAAACATTGCACAGATGCTCGGAATTCCAATATTTCTCCCGTCCGCTACACATACTATGGTGACAGATGTGCCAGAATACGCCTTCCGTCTCTGTTTCAGCAATGCTGAACAGGCAGCCTCACTTGCAAAATTTCTTCATCAGGAGCTTGGAAAAAGAAGGGCCGCTCTTTTAATTGAGGCTGAGAGTCTGTACAGTAGCGACCTGGCTATCAGTTTCCTGTATGAATTTAAGAGACTTGGGGGAGAGATAGTAGATAATATCCACTATGAGGCTGGCGAGACAGACTTCCGAGAAAAGTTAGAAAGACTGATTAGAGACCCCCCTGATGTTATATTCATACCGGGCTACTATAGAGATGTAACGAAGATAATAATGGAAGCAAGAAAGATGGGTATAAAAATACCATTTGCAGGGGGAGACGGTTGGGATTCAGATAAGCTGTTAACTATTCCAGAGGACCTCCGTGGCGAAAACTACTTTACTACACACTTCTCTCCACAAAGGGATGTGCCGTTTGTAAAACGTTTTGTGGAAGAATATGAGAAGAGACATTACACACCCCCATCTGCTTTTTCTGCACTTGGTTTTGATGCATATAACCTCCTGATGGCAGTTTCTCAAGATGGAAGGAGAGGGATCGTAGATGGTATGAAGGGATTGAAAGGGTTTATGGGGGTAACAGGGATGATATACGAGCGTGGCGAGGCAGAAAAATCTCCTATATTGATCAAGTTCTCAGAAGATGGATTTGAATATCGTGGAATTATAAATTAATCCAAATTATGCGTTAAAAAACCACGAGATTACACAAGATTATCACAAGACAAGTCAGTAAAGAATTTGCAACAATCAGATCAAGATATGTTCTTCACCTAAAAGGTGAAAAGTCATATTCTTGAAGATTCTTATACAATCTGTGAAAATCTGTGTGATCTGTGGTTAATGCATATTCTGGGATTAATATTAGAGGAGAAGGGGAGAAGGATGGAGAAGGGGAGAAAATAAAAAACTCTCCTTTTCCCCCAATTCTCCCTTTCCCCTTGAAAAAAAGGAGAAGAATTGATGCAATTTACATCAGAACACGAAAGGGTAAGGATTGAGAAGATTGCCTCTTTGAGGGAGAAGGGTATAGACCCCTATCCTGCAAAGGGATTCAATAGAACACATACTGTCCAGGAAATAAGAGAAGATTTTCGTGATGGATGGGATATAAAGATAGCAGGGAGACTTGTTGCATTGAGAAGACATGGAAAGAGCTCTTTTGGTAATATACTGGATGATGGCGAGAGAATACAGATATATTTTAAGAAGGATCTTCTCTGTGAGAGTTATCATCTCCTCTCCCTTCTGGATATAGGAGATTTCATCGGTATAGAAGGAGAAACTTTTACAACACATACTGGTGAGCCTACAGTACTTGTTCAAGGTTTTACCATCCTTGCAAAATCCATATCACCCCTACCAGAAAAGTGGCATGGCTTACAGGATAAGGAACAGAGATATAGACAGAGGTATATTGACCTCATCGTCACCCCACAGACAAGGATCTCATTGCAGAGGAGAACCGAGATAGTCAAGCTGATAAGAAGGTTCCTTGATGAGAAGGGGTTTCTTGAAGTGGAGACACCAATTTTACAGCCTATATACGGTGGAGCCTTTGCAAAACCATTCAAAACAGACTACAAGGCTCTTAGTCGGGAGTTCTTTTTACGAATATCAGATGAGCTATATCTGAAAAGACTTATATGTGGTGGTTTTGATAAGGTTTATGAGATTGGTAGGGATTTCAGGAACGAGGGTATTGATAGATTACACAATCCTGAGTTCACCCAAATTGAGTTATATGAGGCATACAGCGATTATATGGATATGAAAAGACTGACAGAAGAGATGCTTCTCTGGGTTGTGGAGAATCTTTATAACAAAAAAGAGATAGAGTATCAGGGGGTGAGATTAAATTTTGCCCCCCCATGGGAGACAATCTCCTATTTTGATGCAATAAAGAAGTTTGCTGGAGTTGATCTCCAAAACGCAGATATTGAGTATGTAAAAAAAGTGGTAGAGCAGGCGGGTATTGATGCCGATCTCTCCCTGGATAGAGATACCTTGATAGACAAGATATTTGGCGAGAAGGTGGTCCCCCGAATAGAACAGCCAACATTTATTATAGACTATCCGAGTTCCATTTCTCCGCTTGCAAAGAGACACCCTGACAACCCAAAACTTGCACAGAGATTTGAACCTGTCATTGTAGGTATAGAGATTGGAAATGCCTTCTCCGAGCTCAACGACCCCCTTGAACAGGAGAGGAAGTTTGCAGAGCAGATGGAGAGGAAAAAGAAGGGTGACCAGGAGGCACACCCTCTTGATCAGGACTTTCTGAAGGCACTTGCCATAGGTATGCCTCCAACCGGTGGTCTTGGACTCGGTATAGATAGGATTATTATGCTTCTTACAGATTCAAGATCAATAAAGGATGTGATTGCCTTTCCACAAATGAGATGATAGATGCGCAATTTTCTATTTATCCTTCTCGCCATAAGTTTCTGTCTCATTCAGAGCACCGCTATAAGGTATATATCCATAGGCAATGCCACCCCTGACCTTATACTTATCCTTCTCTGTTATATTGCTCTCTTTCATGGCAGAGTTGCTATCTGGTATGGGTTTGGAATGGGATGGTTCGTAGACCTTTACAGCATAAAGGGGTTTGGATACAATATCTTGATAAAGACCCTTATTGGCGGACTGCTTGGATACTTCAGCAATTATCTGTATAAAGGCAGAGTCCTATCCCATCTGATCATCCTCTTTTTTACAGCATGGATACATGATCTTATAATTGCTCTCGCAAGGGGGGAGCTATCCTTCTTTAGATTCTATAGCAGGATTATTCCATCAAGTATCTATACGACCCTTGTAGGGGTCTTTCTTTTTTTATTCTTTCAAAAAATAGACAGAAAATGGGGTGACTGATGATTGATAGACTGGATATCAGACCTTTGAAGAAGATGTTGAGGATATTTTTGGTCTTGACAATTATATCAACCACCCTTCTTCTTGTTTTTACCGTTACCGAGGAGACCCTCCCCTCTTTTGGAGACCTACATCTTTCCTATCTTGGACTTACTATTTTTGTGGTCTTTTTCTATATTTTTGTTGAGACGGTATGGTTACGAATTCTTGTATCCTGCATATCTGGAAGGCTCTCGTTCAAAGGAGCGTTGGAATATACACTTGGGGGCTCTTTTCTGACTCTTGTGCCATTTGGTCTGGCAGGGGTTCCACTCCAGATGTATATACTTAACAGAGAGAGTAGCCTCTCTATCGGAAAGGCTGGCAGTGTTATAATTGCAAGGGGTACTCTTCTTGGTCTGATGGTGCCCGTAGTTCTTCCTATTATATTCGTCTACCATAGAACTATCTTTGAAGGAGGATTTGTTCTGCATCTTACAAGATACCTTCTTATAGCCGCGGGACTGGCAATATTAATTATTACAGTTGCCTCATTGAATCCCGATAGGACCAGAAATTTTTTATATAGATTTATTCGAAGCAAGAAGAGAAGAGATATTATTGAAAAAGCGACCAGAGAGATCTCTGTGATGAAGTCCACATTACGGGAATTTTTCGTCATCGGCAGATGGCGACTCCCACTTGCATTTCTTGTTGCCTGTCTTTCCAGGGCTGCTTTGTTCTTTCTTCCCTATCCCATATTGAGGAGTCTCGGGCTTTCTCCACCGATTTTTGAGGTTATATTAACCCAGATAGTTATCAGCTATCTCATCCTCTACTCCCCCTCACCTGGGGGTAGTGGAATAGCAGAAGGTGGTGGGTTTCTGCTCTTTAGTCCGTTATGCCCTCCTCACCTGATAGGGATATTTGTTATTCTATGGAGGTTCTTCTCCTCTTACCTGCCTATGATACTCGGGGGCATCATTCTTACAAGAATGGTTTCGGTGGGACAAGGGAAAAGGCGTAAGGCGTAGGGCGTAAAGCGTATGGCGTAATAATCCAATAACCAATAACCAATAACTAATATATGATTACTGTTGTCGTTGGCACACACTTTGGAGATGAGGGAAAGGGCAAGATTGTTGACTATCTTGCAAAAGATTGTAATATGGTGGTGCGGTATAATGGGGGAGATAACGCCGGACATACAATAATATCTCCTCATGGTGAAGTTGTTCTCCACCTCATCCCATCAGGCATATTTGACCCTGACTGTATCTGCATTATAGGTCCTGGGGTGGTTATCAGACCCAGAAGTCTATATAGGGAGATATGCACACTGAATAAATTAGGAGTCAATTTAAGGGGCAGATTTTTCATAAGTTCAAAGGCACATCTCGTTATGCCCTGGCACCTTGCATTAGATGAGGTTGAGGATAGAAAAAGAAAGATAGGAACCACCAAAAGGGGCATAGGGCCTGTATATTCCGACAAGATGGCAAGAGATGGTATAAGGACAGGAGATGCACTTTTGTCGGGATTTAGGGAGAAGATAAAGGACTTATCAGAGGAAAGGGCGAAATTTTTGATGAGAGAGTATAGGTTTACCCTGACAGCAGAGCTTGAAGAATGGTTATCTATAAGAGATAGAATTGGAGAATATATAGTGGATACGGAGCCTCTTATATGGGATGCAGTGGATGCCAATAAAAAGATATTATTGGAGGGAGCACAAGGCACATTGCTTGACATAGATTATGGAACATATCCTTATGTAACATCATCATCTGTAACTGCCTCAGGTGCCTGTCAGGGCTCAGGTATTCCCCCTAACAAAATAGATGAGGTGATAGGTGTTGTAAAGGCATATACAACAAGGGTTGGAGAGGGACCATTTTCAACCGAGATAACGGGTGAGCTGGGTGATGAGATGAGGCGAAGTGGAGGGGAGTATGGTGCAACCACAGGAAGGCCAAGACGCTGCGGATGGCTTGACGGCGTATCCTTGAGATATGCAGTCAGACTATCGGGTATAACATCACTTGCACTCACAAAACTTGATGTCCTATCAGGTTTTAGAGAGGTAAAGATATGCACTGCATACCGAATAGATAATCAATATTATGATTATCCACCGTTCAATCTAAAAATGGTCCAACCTGTATATAAATCCTTTCCTGGATGGGAGATGATAGGCGAGGATCTCTCAACAAATGCCCTTTTGTTTATAAAGGCTATAGAGAGTATCTCCGGTGCGAAGGTCAAGATCGTCTCTGCAGGTCCCCAAAGGGATGCTACAATAGAGGTGTAGTAAAAGTCCGATGTTCTGGAAGTCCAAAGTCCAATGCCAACCCTGTGGAGCATCGTCGCTTCGCTTTATGGCAAAAATAAAATTGCAAAGTGCAGATTTATTATGTTAACGCATTTGAGTGCAGTAGAGGCTGTGCAAAAAGTCAGTTTACCCTGTTAAATAAAGTCGCCCTATAGTAACGCTCTGGTACTTGGGTTAAGTTATGTGAATGATGGCAAAACTGGTCTGCGGACAGGGATAAACCCTGTCCCTACAATGTAGGGACAACCCTTGTGGTTGTCCGCAATTGTTTTTGCACAACATCAGTAGCTTGCTACTATTTACATTACCAAGTAATGCACTCCAAGTCGCTTTGCTCCATTGCAAAATGCAAAATTAAAGACCAACTAACAAACTAACCAACTAACACCTGACAATAGCCTATGGCTTTATGGCTAGTAATATTCCGTAAACTGCCCAGCAAATTGCCACCTTAGCCAATTTTAAAGCCAGATTAGTTCCATTCATTGTTCCCCCTATTTTATGAAATTTATAAGAACAAAAACACAAGGTATCCGCCAACAATAAAAACAGTTAGCATAGCTATAACATCCCATCCCAGTTTCAAAAAAGATTTCTGAGACTTATAGATTAGACCTACGATAACTATAGCATTCAGAATTATTGCTAACATTAAAGTAAGTAGTGTCCGATGAATAATTCGTTTTTTTGCGTAGCTAAAGCTACGCTACTACACGGGATGGATATCCAAAGCTAATGTAGTAGCGGATCTTTAGATCCGCCCCAAAAGGGAATATCGGTATTGATTGTGGTTTTGGCAATTTTTCACCGGTAACTAAGTAGATGATTAGGCGATATACTGGACAAGAATTCCTCCTTTCTACAAAGTATATCGCAAAAGGGAATGATCATCATATCAAGAAAATTACTCCCCAGAATATTACCTACAGCCATAGATACTGTAAATTTAAGTGAAGCAAGCGAGACTACTAATTCCGGTAGAGAGGTAACAATAACGAAAAAGGTTGTGCCTACAAAACTTTCACTCCAGATTCCCAGTCTCCCTATTTCCCCACCAATCTGAGCAAGCCATATCCCCAAAAATATAATAGCCACGAAGTAGATACAAAACTTAAAGAGGGCTATCCTCAAGGAAATTTGCCTATATTATAAATTAACTGAATTTGTTGTCCGTCTATTTCGTTCAAATTGAAAAATCAGATTCACTCCTATAACAAAGATAAAAATCAGAAGAAGGCTCTCTATCCCAACTCCCAGAATTCCAAATATGATGTCAAAATGGAATCTCAAAAAGATACTGAAGGAGATGATAGTCAAAAGAATTGTAGTAAGAGCTGCCAATAGAATATTACCCTTTCCTGCCTTATAATAGAGCTCCTTTTCCGTGAACGAAGTCTAATATAGCTATACACATTAAGTTTATTATAATCGTTCCAGATACATCTCCAAATGCCAAATCATGAGAACCCACTATTGCCACAGCACTACCACTGACGACGAATTCAGGGAGAGAAGTAGCAAATGATAGAAAAATGAATCCCATTAATGCCTTTGTTATACCTGTTTTCTCTGCGACAATATCTCCGTATTGAGCAAGTTTATAACCAACATATATGAGTCCTAATGCGCAAATACTAAATTTTACCCGGGTGATTATCATTCTTTTCCTCTATTCCTTTTAACAGAGATACAAAATTTATAATCAGAGCACAAGGGAAGCAAAATACCGTTCCTTTATAACAGAGAAACTAAAAAAAGTCAAGGAAAAGTTCTCACGCAAAGGCGCAAAGTCGCAATAACAGGTGGAGCATCTTGCTCCACAACCTTGACTGTGGGAAAGCCCTTCTAAACACCAGGCTCAATGAAAAAGGAATGTGAGGTATGCGATAGCAGTAAAGTTATATTATTCCATTCAAGAGAGGCTTCCTTATTTGGACTATGAGGAGGTAGGGGTCTGCAGCGAATCTATTTTTTAGGTAAATTTTTCCTCGGAATAGAGCAGTACTGATTATGACTACATCTCACCAATGCATATCAATTTCAAACTCTTTGGCGTGATCATTTAATATCACTTAGATCAGGAAGGTTAAAGGCTATTACGATAAGAGCATCACCTTCTTCAAATCTCTCGAATTTTTTGTCCTTTTGTCCCGTCCGTTTTTCCTTGGGATTTAGGATAATTCGGTCTTCTCTACGGACTCCAATTAGAATTGCAGGGTTTACTGGGTCTCTATTCCTGTAGAACATTTCTGCTGTTTCCTCGAATGTTTTCCCTATAATTGCCTTAGGGAATTTGTCCTCGGTGATAATGTAGATTCCGTTTGTATCTTCGGAATATGTAAGTAGTTCCCGGTGAAAAAATGCTAAAACCACAATCAATAGCGATATTCCTTTTTGGGGCGGATCTAAAGATCCGCTACTACATTAGCTTTGGATATCCATCCCGTGTAGTAGCGTAGCTTTAGCTACGCAAAAAACGAATTATTCACCGGTAACTAAGTAGATTGTTATAAACTGTGGAAAGTTTCGCATGTAGTGCACACTGGGCAAGGAGACCCAATCCATAATCAGTCGCACATATTACCTCACCTACTCCAGCATCTCTTAGATGTTCTATTTTCCGATGATTGATAGCTTCGGTCACGATATGAGGCCTCGGTCCTGTATTACACAGTTTTATGATCGCTAAAGCAATTAAAGCGGAGTTCGCATCCGGATCTGGACTTTCTTCATTTGCAAGTATAACCACGCTCTTTGCCAGATTAACACGCGATGCTTTTAACACATAGTGGAGGATTGGATCACTTCTTATGAAGAACACCCTTTCGTATGCTTTGTTCTTTCTTAATTCGGCTTCATTGATCTCTCTGTCTGTAACTATAACTATCTCTGTCTTTGGTTCGGCTTGAGGTTTGTGGAGTTCTTTTACAATCCCATCTCCCCTCTCATTCCAGTTACAAATTGCGATATGTCCCTTAGTCCCTTCTGGTATCTTTACCTCCTTTTAAAAAAAATGTGGTGCAATCAATCCCACTACTGTGCCAAGACAGACAAGACTTGCAATAAATACAAAAATGGAACCAACCCATCCTGCGGGATTTATTGGTATTCTCTCTTCAAAACCACTGAAGACATAAACCAAACCCGATTTTAAGGTCTCCCAGGGAGTTATAAAATATTCGTTAACATTACGTTCCCCAACATACATTATGAACATTCCTACGAAGAAGAAACTAAGTAATGTCACAGCAAGTTTTCCATAGATGCTTTTGCACCATATAACCTTCCAAATGGGGCGCCTATATTTAATAAGGAGACCCGCTGCAGAAACAGATAGAATAATGAATAACCATGTTGGTAGATCTACATGTCTTCTGTAATGTTTATCAGCAGATGGATGGAGTTTAATGCTCATACCTCTTCGTGCATTCCTTGGCTTTATATACGATCCTGCCAGGTGGCTTTCTCTCAAAATTGCTGATTTCTTAAAAATCGCCCTTGTAATTTCTTCCACTATGGTAGGATGTAAATCTTTTCTGACGACCAGCAGTGCTCTTACACCAATAGTAGAAATATTCCTATATCGTTCAAGGTAATCAACACGAGAAATTCTTGCAAATATAAAATAGGATAGTTTTTTCGTAGTTCTCTTACCATCTCATTAGGCATAGAAACAAAATTTATCTTCCTTGCTTCTTCTAAATAGCGAATAGCGGGGGTCGGGTAACCAGCTGTTATAAAGGCGGCATGAATCGTGCCAGCAAGCAGAGAATCTTTTGCATCGCCAAAAGAAAGGTATAATGTATCTTTGAGAGCAATATCAAAGGCACCTAAAATAGTGAATGCATTGGATAGGGTTCCGCTATTTTTTGGTCCCACAGAGACTTTTCTGTCTCTCAGACCGTTAATAGAGGTAATTCCTAACTCTTTTCTTGTCACAATTTGAACAACTTCTGTGTAAAGGGATGCAATTCCTCTCAATACCGACGAGTCTCTCAATGCAATATCATTCTGGATAAGGGCAATATCAGCCTTTCCTTCTTTTATCAACCTCGCATTTGCAATTGAGCCTGCTGTAGTATCAACAATAACTTCTATACGACCGTGAGATTCTTCCTCTATTGCTTTTTTGATCCCCTGCCCCACACATAAGCTTATGTGCAGGGTGAACGAGCTCTGTGATTTCCCCTGTTCTTTTATACTTTTTTTGACAGTACCCTCAATAAGCGAATTTAAAGAGATGAACAAGGTAAGCCAGGTAAATGAGAAGCAAGAAAGCTCCTTCCCAGCGAACCAGACGGGAACCGCTACTGGCAAAGATGAGCATGACCAGAGTAATGAATAGCATCACTGGCATGGTTATCCTGAGAGTCTGGCTATCTATGTCCAGGGGGTTAATGAGAGAAGATGTCCCCAGTACCCAGAGGATGTTTACGATATTAGAACCGATTATAGTCCCGGCCGCTATATCTTCCATCTTCTTGGACACCGCCACCAGGGCGGTAAATAGCTCAGGAAGAGAGGTTCCCACCGCTACCATAGAGAGACCGATAACTACTTCGGGAACTCCTAAGAACTTCGCGATACTTATTCCGCTGGGAATAACCCCATAGGTCGCCGAGGCGATTACCCCAACGGCCCCGATTAAGAACTTGATAGCATCTTTCTTCATACTCGGAGGAGGGTCTCTGCTGTTAATCGCCTTTCTCCTTATCATCAGTTCCTTTCTAACGATATAGATGGAAGACGCGATAAGCAGAATGCTAAGGAGAAGTCCATTTCCAAAACCCAGATTTCCCCCATCAAGAATCCCCCCTGGTCCTCTTTGGAAATCGAGCATTAAGAGAAAAAGAAGTATGGCTATTCCGATGAGGAATTTCAATTCCAGTTTTATCAACCTGGGTTGGAAATGAATGGACCTGACCATAGCCGCCAGACCCAATATCAAACCGATATTAGCGATGCAGGAGCCCAGGGCATTCCCCACAGCCATTCCCCCGATGCTCTCTTTTAAGGGCAATCGTGACATATATGCGGAAATAGTGGATACGGCAAATTCAGGCGCTGAAGTAGCTAAACTGACTATGGTCAGTCCAATAATCATCCGGGGAATTTTCAAAGACTGAGCCAATCCGGAGGCGCCGCTGGTGAACAGGTCAGCGCTCTTGACGATGACACCAATGGCGATGGCAAAGATGATAAAGTCTCTGATAGGCATATCAACTCATTCCCATATTCTCGGCCCTATTCTGCCTTTCGCTTATGATATGATCCCAAAATATGCGTTAATAAAACCACAGAGGACACAGAGATTATTCTAAAGATAAAAATTCTGTGATTCTCAAAGGATTCTCTGTGCTCTCTAATATAAAAGTTTAGTATATCTTAATGAGGGTTTTTGCACTAAAAGAGTGCACAGAGAAAAATGACTAAGTCTTTTATTTTTAACATCTTTCTCCGTGTTCTCTGTGGTTAATGCATAATCTGGGATGATAGGATACTATCCCCCTCACAAATTCATTTTCTCTTTTCCTTTCTCTGATGGATGGTAATATTTTTTCCCTCTCAACTTCTCTGGCAGATAGTTTTCCTTTAGGTCTTCTCCCTTGAAATTATGTGGATATTTATATCCCTTACCATAACCCAGTTCTTTCATAAGGGAGGTTGGTGCATTGCGGAGATGGAGCGGAACAGGCAGCGTGCCATATCTCTTTACATCCTCTAATGCCTTTTTATAAGTGATGAGGGCAGAGTTGCTTTTTTGGGCGGTGGCAAGATAGATTGTGGTCTGGGAAAGGGGTAGAAAATCCTCAGGTCTTCCGACAAAATGGGCAGCTTCTTTGCAGGAGACTGCAAGAGTGAGTGCCTGTGGGTCAGCATTTCCCACATCCTCCGCGGCAAATATCACCATCCTCCTTGCGATAAAGAGTGGATCTTCTCCCGCCTCCAGCATTCTTGTAAGCCAGTATACAGCAGCATCAGGGTCAGAGCCACGGAGGGATTTTATGAATGCGGATATAAGGTTATAATGCTCCTCGCCTTTCTTGTCATATACTAAAGGGAGTTCGTTCACAATCTCCTTTATTCTCTCTGTTGTTACTCTTTTTTTACCTTCTGCTGTCCCCGCTGCAAACTCTAAAATATTGAGGGCTATCCTGGCATCGCCCCCTGATATCTCTGCTATATAATCCCTTACACCATCTGGAATATCTGGAGAAAGCGCTTTCAATCCGTTCTCATCTGTAATTGCTCTGTTCAAAATAGTTCTTATCTCATCTTTTGAGAGGGGATAGAATATGTAGACACTTGTCCGGGAAAGCAGGGGAGAGATAATCTCAAATGAGGGGTTCTCAGTGGTTACACCTATAAGAATTATAGTTCCATCCTCAACATAAGGCAGGAATGCATCTTGTTGAGCCTTATTAAATCTGTGTATCTCATCTATGAATAGAATTGTTCGGGTGCTTGATGTCTTTGCAGATGCTATGGCCTTTCGGACATCGTTCACACCGGAGAGCACTGCACTGAATGAGATAAACCTATAATCCTTCTGGGATGCTATCAGTCTTGCAAGACTGGTCTTACCTGTTCCAGGAGGTCCCCAGAAGATCATTGAGTGAATCTCTCCCTTTTCTATCGCGGATTTTATGGGTCCTTTTTCCGAAAGAAGATGACCCTGTCCCACAAACCCTTCAAGATTCTCTGGTCTCATCCTATCTGCAAGTGGGGGTCTCTTCTTCTTTGCAAATAAATCTTGCATAGTCCTAAATTATGCATAAAGCCACAGAATAACACAGAATTTCACAGAAAAAATTCTATTTTTCCCATCTTCTGTCTGTTTCTGTGAAGTTCTGTGGCTGAAAAAAGTTTTCTGTGTGCTTCTGTGGCTGGACATATGTTTTTTCATAGATTTAATCTATTTCTGTGTTTTTTCCTGCTCCGCACCTATGCATAGGTGCGGGGTGAATGAAATTCTGTGGCTAACTCATATTCCAGGTAAATCAATTCAGGTCATCAAACCACCCTGCGGTTCTGTTTAATCTTCGCTTAAAGAACTTTCCAATCTTTTCTGGGTCTTTTGCCTGATGTTGTTTGAAATAGATTTCATTCCCTTTGATGGCTATAATTTCTATCTTGCCGGTCTTATGAGCGATAATATACTTGAACCTTTTACTGTGACCGTCAAGTTTTTTCCTTGCCTGTTCAACAATCTCATAGCCATGGTGCAGTGGAACCTGGAAATGATGCTTAACCCTTTTTACTGGTCTGCATTGGAAAACATAATATGGGTTAACCCCAATACTTACCAGTTTTCTCTGTAATAGAGATAGAATGTCCGGGTCATCATTGACACCTCTTAACAGAACGCTCTGATTATTCACAACTACACCCGAAACAAGGAGACTGTCAATAGCATCTTTTGATATATCAGTAATCTCTCCTGGGTGGTTGAATTGAGTAACTACATAGATTCTTTTATCCTTTAGTGAGTTTCTCTTGAACAGGGTTAATAGTTTCTTATCTTCTAAAATCCTATGAGGAAAGGTTACAGGGGTTTTGCTTCCAAATCTGATAAAATCAAGATGGGAGATTCTGGACAACCTTTCTATGAATTTAGTGAGTATCCTTGTTGACAAATGAAAAGGATCACCTCCACTTACAAGCACATTATTGACCTCTGTATGTTTTTCAATATAGTTTGCAGCCTTACTAAATCTATGTAATATCTCTTCAGAAGGTAGACCAACCAACCTTTTTCTGAAGCAATATCTACAATAGGCTGAGCATCTGTTCGTTGAGAGAATTAAGACTGTTTGTGGATATTTATGCTGTAACCCAGGCATCTTGGTGTTTTCGTGCTCGCCGCTTGTATCATAGGAACCAGACAGATTTAGTTCGTCTTCAATAGGAATTATCATTCGTCTAATAGGATCATCTGGATTATCCCAATCAATCAGAGATATGTAGTAACGGGTAATACTCATAGGATGCCTCTCTATAATTTTCCTCAATCGCTTCTCTTGCTTTGGCGACATTTGCATATATACCTTTAACTGTTCTGTAGTGCAGATATTATTTTTAAGTTCCTCTTTCCATCTCATAATTTAGACCTCTGTAGTGGTACCCCTTGCTGTTACCCTATTGGGTAGGGGCAAGCCCTGCCCCTACATTACTTAATCTAATCCCTATATTTTCTACAACCAGGCCCTCGCCAATAATATAAGAGCCGCAGGCAGCCTCTTTTGCGATATTGTAGCTTAGGATAATTCGTTTTCTCTGTTATTATAACATAAAAAATAGGAAAAGTCAAGAAAAATCTCTCACGCCCCAGTTAAATAAAAACCAAAGACATTTAACGGGGTAAACAAAGGCGCAAAGTCGCGAAGAAGCTTAATCCTGTAGGAGGGACTTTCTAGTCCCGACATAATCGGGGTTAGAAAACCCCTCCTACAACTTTCGGATAATATAGATTAGTAAAATTAGTGGGGTTTTTTCTTGACAAAATCCCAATTATAGGGTATAATTAGTTTTTTAGGTAGAGAAAAGAAGGTTCTTATGGAGATTCTAACTATTCTGTTAGTCCTTATCTTCCAGGATGTAAGGGGTTATGATACCCCAAACGATGCAGGAGGTTCAATAACGGTTGAGTGGGAGAGAGAGGATGCTCCTCTTGTTGTGGGCTATGAGATATGGAGAAGCCAGTTTCCTGATACTGGCTTCACTATGGCTGGCTCTGTTGTTAATGGTATTTGGACATCCTTATTTATGAAAAATGCTTCAGTAAATTTCTAATTAGTATCCGGTGAATAACTCGTTTTTTGCGTAGATAAAGAGGTCGTGCAAAAAATCAATTTACGAAGTCTACGGACAGGGATAAACCCTGTCCCTACAATGTAGGGACAACCCTTGTGGTTATCCGCAAGGTTATCTTCACAGCCTGTAACGCTACGCTACTACACGGGATAGATATCCAAATCTAATGTAGTAGCGGATCTTTAGACCCGCCCCAAAAAGGAATATCGGTATTGATTGTAATTTTGGCAATTTTTCACCGGTAACTAATTAGTTTCCAGTGAAAAAATGGTTAGGACGCAGATAGACATACTTCAATATTCTGTCTTACCTGTAAAGCCAAAATCTTCAATCAGAAGAGAGGGAGCCAAACACCTGAACCGCTCTCCAATCATACTTCTTTCTTGTGAGATCTCTCTCACTTTTTTGAAGGCTTCAAGGATATTTATAGTAAATCTGAGATTCTTAAGCCCCCGGTCAATCTTCCCATCCTTTATCAGAAAAGTTCCATCACGGGTCATCCCTGTTACCTGTGTCTGATCAGGGTCTACAATCCTCGTATACCAGAACCTCGTTATCAAAATACCCTCAGATATTGAAGAGAGCATCTCTGATTTACTTGCATCTCCGCCTTCTATCACAAGATTTAGCGGAAATGGACCACTTTCTTGACAGAGCAGGGCATGACCTGTTGATTGTTTATCTTCCTTGTTTGCATAGAAGGAATCATAGACCACCCCTTTTGCTACACCACTCTCTATCAATGGAACTCTCTTCTTAGGGACGCCTTCAAAGTCAAAGACTAACCCTGACATTTGCGGGTGATGGACATCATCAAAGATTGTGATATTACTTCCAGTTATAAGATTGCCAATCTTACCCGCCATGAAACTTCTGCCTTCCTGAAATGTCCTAGCGCCAAAGCCTATCCAGGCTAAAAACATAAGCAGTTCACCAACAGCCTCTTCCTCAAGTAGGACAGTATAAGGTTCTAACTTTGCCTCCTGGGGGTTCTTACCCAACATTGCTTTTTCTGATGCAATCTCGGCAAGTTCCTCAAAATCTATTGAATAGAAATCATCTGTCCTTATCCCGGCATATCCTGAGGAACTTCCAGATGAGGCAAATATACCAATCTTGCAATCACTCTCTTCTCCAAAATTATGGACTCCAAGTGAGTTTGCAATCCCTAACGAACTTCTGCTGGTATTGATAGCGCCTGCTGAGCCAAGTCCATATCTTTTGCAAACCTTAACAATCTTCTCTACAGCATCTGCCCTCTCTTCTGGGCTGACCTCTCTAATCTCTTTGGGTATCTTTTTTCCCTTTGAAGGAGAAGGGGATGGAAGAGATACAAATTCATCATCTCTCATCTGGTGAGTTGAGATCTGATAAGCGGTATTCATCAGACCTTTGATATCTGTTTTGTCCTTTATATGAGCTGATATAGCACCTATCCGCTTATCCTTGATCACCCTTGCCCAGAAACTGTCTTTTTCGCTCTGCAGGTTTTGATGAATGATTGAATTGGCAAATCTTGTCGTCGCACTCTCCTCTGACCAGATTCCAGCCTCAATCTGATCCGCAGGCACTGACTTGCACGCAAGTCCCAAAATCTCTTCTGCTTTTGATTTTGATAACACATTACCTCCTTGTCGCTTCGCTCCATTGTAAAATGAAAATTGTAAATTGCAAAATGCAAATTTATTATGTTAACACATTGGAGTGCAGTAGCTTGCTACTGCATGCATTACCAAGGTAATGCACTCCAAGTCGCTTCGATCCATTGTCCAATGAAAAATCAAAGACCACAGACTGCAGACCAAAACAAACTAACAAACTAACCACCTGACATCACCTCCCTATCTTCACATTTCTAAATCTGACAGGTGATGTGCCATGACCTACATAGGCTGTCTGCATCGGTTCACCTTTGCCACAATTGGGTATACCCCAGACATTCCACTCCTTACAGATTGCATCGCAGTTCCTCCATACCTGATATGAGATCCCAGAGTAAGAGGGCCTTTTTATCATAGCACCTAATTTTCCGTTTTTGATCTCCCAGCCTATCTGAGCACCTATATGGAAGTTTAACCGCTTATCATCTATGGATGGGGATGTAGGCGCTTCAATATAGATTCCGCTCTCTGTATCAGCAATCAGATCGGAGAGACTCCAATCTCCAGGTTTAAGATTTATATTTGTCATTCGTATAAGTGGGATACTTGCCCATGAATCTGCCCTCATTGTCCCGTTACTCTTTTCACCTATTCTGTGGGCTGTCTCTCTTGAGGTTATGTATCCCTTGAATATACCATCTTCCACTAAGATTGAGCATTGTGCAGGTATACCTTCGTCATCGTATCCAAAGGAGCCAAGTCCATCCGGAATTGTGGCATCGGACGTAAGTGTTACTATTGGAGAGGCAAACTGAAACTTGCCACGCTTATCCAGTGTTAGATGAGAAGTGCCTGCCAAACTCTCCTCTGTCCCCAATACCCTATCAAGTTCAGTTGGATGACCAACAGTTTCATGGATATGTAATGCCATAACCGAACCATCACATATTATAGTAGTTACCTCAGATGGACACTCTTTTGCAGAAAGTAGGGCATAAGCCTCTTCTGCAACTCGTTCTCCATTCTCTTCAAGTTTTAACCCTTTTACAAATTCATATCCTGAGTTCCTGTAATCTCCCATACCGCCAGGAAAGGAACGATCACCTGTCTTGCCATCTTTTACTGCAGTAGCATGGATGTAAGCTCCTGACTGGGTTATCTCTTGCTCAATAGATGTACCTTCAGAGTTTTTGAACAGCTGGTTCTTTCTGACAAAAAGAAGGCTTGACTGGGAGATTTTTATTCCCCTTACCTTTCGCATAATCTTATCACAGGATAGGAGCAGATCGATCTTATCTTCATAGGAGACGGAGAAGGGATCAATTGCTATATCAGTCTTATATTGGGCAACAAGTTTCGGTGCGGATGCCAGTTCTATCTCTTTCTGTTTAAGAGCGCTTGATGACCGGGCGATCCGACAGGCCAGGGCTGCTGTTTTTTCTATATCCTCACGCGTAAGCCTACAGGTTCCTGCAAACCCCCATGACCCGTCTGTTATGACTCTCACCCCAATTCCTCTGCTCTCATCGCGTTTAAGAACCTGAACCCGTCCATTTTTCACCGTGATATCCTCTTCTATCCGCTCAAGGAATCTGGCATCAGCATAGCTTGCTCCTCTAAGTTTTGCGGTATCTATTGCAAGATCAAGTAGTTCTCTCATAATACCCCCTTGTCGCTTCGCTCCATTGAAAAATGAAAAGTGCAAATTGCAAAATGCAAATTTATTATGTTAACAGATTGGAGGACTGCGGACAGGGATAAACCCTGTCCCTACAATGTCCGCAGGATTGTTTTTGCACGGCCTCAGTAGATTGCTACTGCCTCGCAACCAGGAGGTTGCTCCTACCATCTACGCTCTACGCTCAACGCTTTCAATATCGGATATGGGTCAACATAATGGAGATCAAAATTGCATATCTTCTCATCAAGTCCAGGTGATAGTGCCATCAGCTAATCCCATCCCTTCCGTCGGTGGTTCAACAGGGCGAGTGTCCTGTTCATCTCGTTGTACACGATCATCAGACCCTCGTCCACACCCATCCCGGGTTTGGCCAGGATCTGGTCCGGCTGCACAGCAAGAGCGAGCTGCGTACACACCTGCGCTGATCGATCTGTCTCGTTGCTTGTCCCCCCTTGGTAGGCACCCACGCCCTTCGCTTTGCAGTAGAGTATCGCGTCTATCGTGTTGGTGATGCTCCCCAGGTCCGGTGTCTTGATCTGGATCACATCGGCTGCCTGCGCATCGGCGAACTCACGGATATCTTCGAGCGTGTTGCACCACTCGTCAGCGACGATCTTCACCGTGCCACCCAGCCTGTGTATTCGCCTTCTCAGAAGGGAGAGCCGTTCTATCTGCGCCGATTTGCCTCCAGCGTCGAGCGGTCCTTCAATCAGCAGTTGGTGAGGTGCAGCCATTTGCTCTAGTTCTAACAGGTAGTCGGCCATCCGCGGGATATCGTCGGAAAAGGCGAGTGCGATCGTGCCGTAGACATCAAGGTGGAAGGACGGACGATACCGATCGCCACCGAGCAAGGCACACCGCTCCTTCAACCAGCCGATATACTCGCACAGCAGCTCTCCACGCTGTCCGAGCTTATCTCGCACATTGTTGATCAACCCGTGGGGAAGGATCGCCGCGTGCTTCAATATTGCCTTGTCCGCGCCTTTATACCGATCATCTCCGCTTTGTGAGAAGATCGGCACCGGTTTCACATCGTACGGAAGCCCGTACTCTTCCAGGATTACCTCGGTCATCGTCATCGCTCTTGCTTTGGCTACAGCATCTAGGATCGCTTGCGTCAGCCCGTACTCGATCGCGGTGTGGACCCGTTTTCCATCGCTTAATCGCACCGATTCACAGTCTGCGGCCAGATCTCTGAACGAATTGAGAGTGCGTCCTTCAAAGAGAGGGATCACCTCCCGCTCGATGATCGGAATATAATCACGAGCCAGGAACAGAGGGTCACGCCCTCCGGTTCCAGAATACTGGACCGCAGCACAGTCGCCGTATGCAACCTGCCCGTCGCACAAGATGAGGATAATAGATATCGACTCCCCCTGTTGACGTATGGAGGTGAACCCGGCGGTCAGAGGAGCGCCGCGATAGGTGAACCCATCTGCCTTTGCATCGGCTTTGATCGCCCGCTGGTCGTCGAAATAGAACCCGGTCAATCCGGAAGATAACAGAATCTTAGAAATCTTCATCGTGCTTGGGGTCGGTCTTAGGACAGCCGACGAGATGCCCTTTCCCGATCGCGTATACATCATCAATGACCATCTGGAAGTTAGGTTCGCGCCCTTCGCTCTTCCCCCGTTCGGCGAGCTTCTCCTGATGGAACTCCTTCACTTCCCGGTTGAACGGCAGGTCGCCTGTGGAGAGGAATCTAACCGCCCCTTCTTTGTCGCGCGCCGGCAGCATTGCCCCATGGGTATGCCGACTCGGAGCAAACGGCACATCAATCACCCCGGCTTCGAACCCCCTGACCGATCCCAAGGCCCAGTCTCCATCGCCTAGCTCGAGTATCTTATCGATGATCTGCGCAACCTCGGTCTTGATCATCCTCTTCTCAATGTCCAGCTTCTTGGTCTGTTCGATCGACTGTTCTTTGAGCATCTCCACGATCTGCCTGGTCGCCCGCAACCCTTGCACGTTCGCCTCGCGGGTCGGAACACCGACCGCTTCATGGGGGGTCTTGACGATGATCTTGTTTGCCTTAGCCATGGCCGCCACGACCGCGCCCCAGGATATCACAGCGAATGCCCTCGCTTCATCCTGAGGAAAACCACCCATCCATTGGTGGAAGACCGTGGTTACGGTAACATCAGAGAAACCCTCCTGAGCAAGATAATTATCGGCCAGCTCGCGCAACGTTTGAATCGCTGCCACATCCTGCAAAAAATGGCCGTTCTGCCCACAACCGAAGGTGATGTTTTTCACTCCTTGCTTCGCTGCAAGTACCCCTTCTATGATTCCCACCACATGCGAGATAGAAGGGGGGATCAAAGTGCCGGTCAAAGTCCCGTACAGTTCACGGTTGATATGTACCCCGTGCTCGTGGTAGTAGCCGACCAGTCGATCAACGTACTGCCAGGAAGAGATCGTCGATTCGAGGGAGACATCCTTAGCATAAGGGATGTTGTACCCGATTCCTCCTCCTTCGAAGTCGGTGAACCCACCGGCAAGGGTGATCTCGGCGAGGAGCCTGGCGTCGGGAGTACCGTGGCGGACCTGCAATGGCCGCTTGAGCGCATCCACCAGTCGCCGGCAAGAGGCGACACCGTAGTTGACAGCAGGGAATCCGTTGAGCATCGACCGCCCCATCTGCTTACTCTCCTTGATCCCATTGTCCGCGTCCTCGTACCGATTCTGACGGGTATAACTGTCTATTGTCGTCGGGAGGATATCGGCCTCCCCCTCATCCTGCAGGAAGCGAAGCAGTTTGATCTGCTCATCGATGAGAGTTACACCTGCACGTGGTTGGACGAGAGTGCGACCTTCTTTAGCTGCCCGGTCCAGGACTGTTACGACGTTCTTCTTCCCGGGGAGATCTTTATGGTACGCAAATGCGTCATCTATATCTACATCTTTGCCGGTCGGCCAGAAGGTGAGGACCTTCTTCCGCTCCTCTAAGAATACCTCTTCGGGCAACCGCTGATCACTGAACCCTTTTTCATTCATCATCTCTCCTCCTGGTGAACTTCTACCAGATATCGGGTTAAGAGTTTGAACGCTGTCCTGGGCATCTGCTTTGCCAGCAGCCCGGCTGAGGCTATGATGTAATCCTTATCTATGTAAAATATTCCTTCTGTCGGTGTGAGGACATCTACTTGATCCGCTCGCCGTACAGCCCCTGCAAGCACACAACGCGGTGTTTGATGGTGGACAAGAACCCCTCCGGTGCCGATGATTCTTCGCACCATAGTCAGGTCTTTGCCACGCTGGATGGTTATCTTCCCGTGGGGAGTGAAGAGGTAGTTTAACTTACCGGCATGGCGTGTTACAGCCATCTCCACCGCTGTGCGAGCAATGATACTCTCTAACACTATCTCTCGCTCGGAAGTGCATATCCGGTCGCTCTCCTGGCTGATCATCTTTACGAAACGCTCCAACTCAGTGATAGTAAATCGCTTCTCCTTGTCCAATTGAACCCCGATACGCAGCAAATCAGATTCCTCTATCGCCGCCATTAGGCTGGCCGCACTGTAGCGCATTCCCATGTCGCCTTCCACTGTCCGCTTGTCCCAGGGTTCGATCAGCCCCTTGCGAACCACCCCCGGAAGGGTAGGGTCCCCACCAGCCATGGAGTGGACATCGGTCGTTGCTCCGCCTATATCTACGACGATCAGCTCACCCCAACCTTTGTTTTGACCATCCCCTCGAGCGAGCAACCGGGCAGCATCCATCACAGCGGACGGCGTGGGCATGACGACTCCATCGATCAAATCCTGAATTCTATCAAGCCCTTTGGCGACGACGATCTTCTCCAGGAAGAGTTTGCGGATCGCCTCGCGCGCCGGCTCGATGTTCAAAGTTTCCAGCTGAGGCATTACATTGTCGGCAACCCGGACATCCTTGCCAGCCCGTCGCAGGATATCAGCCACCTCGTCTTGCGCAACCTTGTTCCCGGCAACAATGATCGGTGCAGTTAAATCAGATCGGGCAAGCAGACGGGCGTTGTGCAGAATTGTATTACTGTTGCCGCCGTCGATCCCACCGGCGAGGAGAATGATATCGGCCTCTACTCGGTCGATGGCGGTGATTTCGCTCTTGCTCAGATTGAAGGAGAAAGTCTGTAGGAGTTTAGCCCCCGCTCCAAGCACTGCCAACTTTGCGGCTTCAGCGGTCAGACTTGGGATCAACCCGATCGCCACCATGCGCAACCCACCTGCGGCACTGCTGCAGGCCAGTTTGAGATCAGTCCGGGAGAAAATCGGGCCGATCTGCTCCTCCACCTGCGCAACCGCACGGTGGAGTCCATCACTGACATCACGGCCGATCGTTGTCGGCGCCTTACCGACCGCGAGGATAGTCGCCTGCTCGCAATCGACGGCGACCACTTTGGTAAAAGTGCTCCCAATATCACATAGAATCGCAACTGCCATTGGACCTCAGACCTCGGACTTCGGACTTCGGACTTCCAAATCTGCCTTCAGATCGCGAATCGGACCATCGGGCAACGTCCCCTGGGGGTAGACCCGGTCGAAACCCATCCTCAGAAAACGCTCTTTCACCTCGTCCCAGTCCTGCTTACCTATCACCAGATTGCCGCCGATGTAGATTATGATATCATTCAGCCCAGCTTCTATGCATCGTTCCCGGAACCCCTGACAGTCAAGCTCGCCATGGCCGTAGAGGGAGGAAACAAGAATCGCATCAGCATCCGCCTCTATCGCCGCCTCAATAAAATCTTGTTGTGAAGAAAGCACTCCGATGTTAACTACATGAAAGCCTGCTTCGGTGAATGCATAGTCGAGGATCTTGTTCCCCACTGCATGGACATCGGCTCCGATAACACCTAATATCACGGTCTTTCGATCCTTCATTCTATGTCAACGGTCCGGTGCACGTACAAAAACAACCTTGCAGACAACTAGTAGAGTATGTAACCACAAGGGTTGCCCCTACATTGTAGGGACAGGGTTTATCCCTGTCCGCAGACCAGTTTTACCATCATAAACTGACTTTTTGCACAGCCTCAAGTGACTGCATCTCTTTTCAATATACTAGTTCAAGGCCTGCTGCAACAGGGGAATGATGTCATTAAACCGCTCGGCAACGTGCGCTCCTGCCTGACGCAACCGCTCGATCTTGCTAGACGGACGTCCTGCATCCCCCTCTATCATCGCTGCGGCATGTCCAAAGACCGTTCCCGACGGTAGCTGCTCGGTGAACCTCCCGGCTACATAGGCAATGAGCGGTTTACTGAACTCGCCGGACTCCAGGGAGTCGCTTACCTGCTCTTCAAAACTGGTCCCCGGCTCTGCGAAGAGGACTACCGCTTCGGTAAGGTCGTCCTGTTCGAATAGCGAGAGCAGGGTATGTGGTTTCGTGCCGACCAGGGCGTCCCCGCCGATGCTAACGCTGGTGCTTACCCCGTAACCCGCTCTCTTGACCATCCATGAGCATTCAGCTGTCATCCCGCCGCTGCGCGAGATGACACCAACGGTCCCTGGGACGAAACAGCGCTCAACATTATCCCCGCCAATCGGACCGAGCTTGCACCTCTCAGCCGGGCTGATGATGCCTACAGAGTTAGGTCCAATGATCTGTACACCGTGGACATGAGCCGACTGCAACAGCTTAAGTGCGTCCATCTGGGGGATATTCTCTGTAATGATGATGATCAGTTCAATCCCGTTGTCGACCGCTTCCAGGACCGCGTCCAGAACCGCTGCCGGGGGAACATAGACAATACTTGTGTTTAACGGATGACTCTTGCACGCCGCCTTGATCGTGTCGTAGACCGGAACACCTTCCACATTTTGCCCGCCACGTCCTGGGGTGACTCCGGCGACTACCGGTGTCCCGTAGTCGAGCATCTGCTTTGCGACCATCGTCGCCTCGCGTCCTGTGATCCCCTGGATCAGAACCCGCGATTCTTTACCAACCAGGATAGCCATTATTCCACTCCCTCCCATTGATCATAATCCGGATAGGCCCTGCGCATCTTCTCAACCATCAGTATAGCGGCTTCATCGAGGGTGATATCATCGCCGTGGTAATCGATCCCAGCAGAGATAAATATCTGTCGCCCTTCCTCATCATGGGTACCGGCTTCGCGTACAACGACCGGAAATACTTTACTATCTATCCCCATCTCGTCGAGTGCAGCAACGACCCCCTTGGCCATCAGATCAATTTGGGTATTGTTAGTAATGTTATGTGCCAAAAACAGTCCTTTAACTCCGGGTTTGGAAAGAATCCCCTTACACAAACTGTGGACCTTGCTCTCCGGAGGATTCCCGCCTATCTCGCTGTAGTTCGCCGGCCGGCCGCCGGCCCGTCTCAAGGCGTCCATCAGCAACAAACTGGCTCCGCCTCCACCGCACATGAACCCGATGTCACCACCGTCGAACTCGGTATAACGGGCAGTACCGCGGTAGGACTCCTTCGCACTCGCCTCAATCAGATTCTTCTCCAGTGCGGTGAGTGGACGCCAGGTGCGATCACTACCCGGCTGGACCATATGGGACAGTGCAGACTGGCGGTAGAGAGCGTTTTCATCTATGTTCAATACACAGTCAGCAGCAACGATCGTCTCCTCCTCGGTCAGCACGAGCGGGTTGATCTCGACCAGCATAGCGTCGTATCTAACGAACATCTGATAGAGGCGGATAAGGATCGTGCTTGCCTGGCGCAGAGGCTTGCCGGTCAGACCGAGGTCGGACCATATCTCGATCGCCTTGTACCCAGGCAGGCCAACGAGAGGATCTATATGGGTCTTGCTCACCTTGTCAGGATGCTCACGACTCAGCTGTTCGATATTCACCCCGCCCAATGAGCTTGTCACAATAGCCACCCGTTGGGCAGATTTATCTATGGTGATCGACAGGTAGAACTCCCGTGCGATCGCCAGCTTCTGCTCTACCAACACCTGCTCAACCGGATAGCCGGATACGGTCATTCCCAGTATCTTCTCCGTTCGTTCTATCGCCTCTTTCTCGTTCTCGGCAAAGGCGATTGCCCCTGCCTTCCCCCGTTTCCCTATCGGGATCAGCGCTTTGATCACCACAGGAAAAACAATCTCCTGAGCAAACTGCGCAGCCAGTGCGGCGGTCGATGCAGCCCTGCCTGTAGGAATAGGGATATTACACTCTGCCAGCAGGCCCTTTCCATGGTCTTCGAGAATACGTGCCATATCTGATACTTCCTCCTAACTTGCGATAAGATTAATTAGT
The DNA here is from genome assembly GCA_964422625.1 of uncultured bacterium. Classification (GTDB taxonomy): domain Bacteria; phylum Hydrothermota; class UBA3073; order UBA3073; family UBA3073; genus CAYRBN01. The sequence goes on from CAYRBN010000003.1 coordinate 31,289, forward strand.
GTCCGGTGAATAATTCGTTTTTTGCGTAGCTAAAGCTACGCTACTACACGGGATGGATATCCAAAGCTAATGTAGTAGCGGATCTTTAGATCCGCCCCAAAAAGGAATATCCATATTGATTGTGGTTTTAGCATTTTTCCAGCGGTAACTAATTACTCCGCCCTTTGTATATCATTGGCAAGGGCGAGAAGCCTCTCTGCATTGCGGGCGACAGGATAGTCAATGAATTTACCGTTGTCAAGCATTATTGCCGCATGCCCGGCGGATTCAGCTTCCCTGAACGCAGCCACGACACGCTCGGCATAGGCGATCTCCTCTTGCGATGGAGAAAAGACCTCATTTACCGGCTCTATCTGTGCAGGATGGATGACCAGTTTCCCTTGAAAGCCAAGCTTGCGCCCTACGCCCGCATCAGCGAGCAGACCGGAAGGGTTCTTGATCTCAGGATAGACAGTATCAATCGGCGGTTCCAACTCAGCGGCGGCAGAGGCGTTGACAAGGTGTGAACGAGCATAGAGGATCTCGACCCCGCCTTTCTCTAACTGAACATTGATATCGGTGGTATAGTCTATTGCCCCAAAGCAAAGTCGGCGTACACGCGCGACGCTCGTAGCGATATCGTAGGCGTTGTGAACACCGGCGGCATTCTCCACCAGCGGGATGAGGTCTATTGAACCGAGAGGAAGTGACCGCTCCTTCTCCAGATGTGAGAGGTACCAATCGACCTTGATCAGATCGACTGCTTTCTCCGTCTTAGCAAGGACGATCCCATCCAGGTGAGATGAGACGACAGCAGCTAGATCACCAATAGTAAGCCCAGTGGAAAGGGCATTAACTCGCACATAGCAGGGACGATCGCGAGAGGTCATCAACACCTCTGCAATTGACTTGCGCGTCGCTGCCTTCTCAGCGACCGGTACCGAATCCTCCAAATCGAGGATGACGACATCGGCGTTGAGCTGCAACGCTTTCTCCACACGCCGGGACACATTTCCCGGGGCAAACAGCAAGGAACGAAACATGATCAATCTCAAAATAGCAATGTTTATCGCCTACTACAACTCCACCAATCGGCGGTATAAAATATTGCGCAGCAAAGCAGAAGAGTGGTACATGTTTAGCGTTCATCTGTCAAGCAAGCTCAACCACAGGAGACGATCGTTAGTTTGATTATCTCCATTATACCATAGAAATTCTAATTTGTCAAGATTTTTTTTTGACACACAACCATCTCACTCCATCAAAACCTTACACTCCCAGAAATCCTTGTGTTCACTCCAAGTTCGTGTTGGCTCTGTCCGTAGTCTATTCTGAAACTGCCGATTTTGAGGCCCACACCAAAAGAGGGATCTCCTCTATCCAATCCCACCCTTACTGCAAATCTCTCTCTATATACATATTCAAGTCCTATATAAGGATCACTCTTTAGGACATCAAGTTTCGTAATTTTACCCTCCAAATCTGTATCAAGTCCTGCTGCTATCACAAGGGTTCCATCAAACCTTTCAATAGGAATCTTATATGATACCCCTGTTCTCAAGAGAGGTGGAATTATTTCCCTTGTATTAGTGCTCCAGAATAGGACAGTAGTCGTGAGATTCTGGATAGAAAGCCCAAATGAAAAAGGAGGAAGATCATAGAGTAGACCACCATCTATACCAATCCCATAAGCAGTTCCCTCTCTGAAATTTCTGTATATCGCCATGAGAGTCACACCCAGCGAGAGATTGGGATATATCGCATTTCTACCATAAGTAAAGTAGAATATCCAATCGTCTACATCCAAGGTGTCCAAGGGAATGGTATCGTCAGTGAATATCATATCCGGAATTCTTATCTGCCTGAGTGCAATTCCTATACCCTCGGTCTCCCCTGAGATAGCAAATGAGATGGCGTTATAGTTCACTATTCCACCAAAACCCGGAGAGTGGAAAAGGAATATCTCTTTTCCTTTTCCCCTTACAATACAGGCAGGATTCCAGAAAGGAGCCTCTGCAGCCTCTGCCAGGGTAACATAAGCAGAGCCTAATCCTTGTGCCCTTCCCCCGACAGGAAACAGTAGAAATTCGCCGGCATACTTTGCCCCAAATGATATTAGAAATGAGAGAAGGAGAGTCATATCAGAATTAGGAGTAATGGAACAAGTTCGACCTTTGCAATTAGAGAGACTGATTGCCACAGATAACTAATAGTCTATGGCAATTTTATGAACCCATCTTTCATAAGTGCATCTGTCTGATCCCTTGCCTTTTTTATCTTCTCTTTGGCAATCCTCATCAACTCTTCTTTTGAAAAGTTGAGCCTTGCAACGCCTTGTTCTATTGCCTTCAAAGCAACCGCAACCGCTTCTCTGGGGAATACATCCCAATCATCCATTGTCGGAATTATATACTCCTCATGGAAGCCTCTGTCCTCTGCACACTTTGCCAGCTCTACTGCGGCTGATATACACATCTCATCAGTAATAGTGGTTGCCATAACATCCAGAGTGCCTCTGAATATTGACGGAAACCCAAGTGAATTATTCACTTGATTGGGAAAATCTGACCTGCCAGTTGCCACAATCCTTGCACCTGCCTCTTTTGCCTCCCATGGCCATATCTCTGGAATCGGGTTGGCAATGGGGAAAACAATAGCGTCTTTTGCCATACCTTTTATCCATTCCTGCTTTATGGTTCCCGGACCCGGCTTTGATGCGGCTATACAGACATCTGCACCTTTCATAGCATCAGGAATATCACCTACAACATTATCAGCGTTTGTTATCTGGCACAGTTCCCACTTCTCCTTATAGTTATCTACGAGGTCTGTTCTGCCTCTATGTAATGTCCCCTTTGAGTCGCACAATATTATATTAGCGGCTGGCACACCTGCCTTGATGAACACCCAAATACTCCTTATATTAGAGGCACCCGCACCAATGAATACAACTTTAATTTTGCTAATATCCTTTCCAACTATCTTCACCGCATTTATAAAGCCTGCCAATATCACTGTTGCCGTGCCCTGCTGGTCATCGTGCCAGACGGGTATTCTTGCCCTTTTTCGGAGCTCATTCAGGATATAGAAGCATTTTGGTTGGGCTATATCCTCAAGGTTTATTCCACCAAAGGTTGGCTGGAGCAGAAGAGTAGTCTCTACTATCTTGTCAGGGTCTTTTGTATCAAGGCCTATAGGGAATGCATCAACCCCTCCAAGATACTTGAACAGTAGTGCCTTTCCTTCCATAACAGGCATCCCTGCCTCTGGACCTATATCCCCAAGTCCGAGTACCCTGGTGCCGTCTGTTATCACTGCAACGAAGTTTGCCTTGTTGGTATGTTCAAACACCTTTTCTGGATTTGCTTTTATATCTTTACAAGGCTGTGCAACTCCAGGCGTATACCAGATTGCGAAATCATCAAAACTCCGTATACAACACTTTGGAACTACCTCCACCTTTCCTTGATAGAAAGGATGAAGCCTCATAGCATCCTCACCAGGCTTTTTTGCCCTGGCAAGGAGTTCCTCCACTGTCAATTTTTTCCCTGTCATATCCACTCCTGGCGGAACTGAAATTCCACTTTTACTTAATCCCAGATTATGCATTAACCACAGATTACACAGATTTTCACAGATTGCATAAGAATCTTCAAGAATATGACTTTTCACCTTTTAGGTGAAGAACATATCTCGATCTGATTGTTGCAAATTCTTTACTGACTTGTCT
>CAYRBN010000004.1:0-28559 GCA_964422625.1 uncultured bacterium
GATCTGATTGTTGCAAATTCTTTACTGACTTGTCTTGTGATAATCTTGTGTAATCCCTGCCCTGTGAAATAACTTAATCCAAATACCAGAGTGTCGCCATAAGGCAACTCTATTTCACAGGGTGAATGTTTTTTTAACGCATAATTTGGGATAATCTCTGTGTCCTCCCGTCTTTCGACGGGACAGGTCTGTGGTTTTATTAACGCATATTTTGGGATCAATTTTTTAATCTGTGATAATGCCGTCTCTTATTTTGATAGTACGGTCAGCATATCTACTGACCTCGGGGTCGTGTGTCACAACAATCAATGTTCTGCCCTCTTTGTGCAAGCTGCCAAATAGTTCCATTATCTCACCACCTGTTCTGGTATCAAGATTGCCTGTTGGTTCATCTGCAAGGATGACCTTTGGATTGTTTACCAGTGCCCTGGCTATAGCTATTCGTTGACATTCACCCCCTGAAAGTTCAGTAGGCCTGTGAGTTAGACGATGCCCTAATCCAACCTTGTCTAAAACTTTTATTGCTATCTCCTTTATATTAGTAAGTTTTTCACCAGCATATAGGAGTGGCAGTTCTACATTTTCACAAGCCCTCAATCTTGGGAGCAGATTGAAGGTCTGAAATACAAAGCCCATCTCCTGGTTTCTGATGTTTGCAAGTTCGTCTTCTGTTAGGTGATGCACCTTTCTGTCACGAAGCTGATAGGTTCCAGATGTTGCTGTATCAAGACAACCCAATATATGCATCAAAGTAGATTTTCCAGAGCCAGATGGTCCCATTAGGGCTATGTATTCCCCCTCTTCTATCTCAATGTCCACTCCGCCCAGGGCAGAAACCTCTACCTCCCCCATCTTATAGACCTTTGTTATGCCTCTGGCATCTATTAGCATATTACATCCTTTAACCCTTAAAACCACAAAGGCACGAAGTCACAAAGAACATAAAGATTAAAGAAACAAAAACTTGGTATATCTCTAAGCTTGAACCATTGAACTTGGTGTCTTTGTGTCTTGGTGGTGTCGTGGATATTCATTCCTGATATCTTTCACTCTTCAAATCTATTTGCACTCTATCTCCATCCTCCAACTTTCCCAATATTTTATGCGGTCCTGTCAGAATAGTATCACCTACACTTAGCCCATCAATTATCTCAGCCCCATCTTCTCCAGTTAGACCCAACTTTATCGGGGTTAGATCTACCTTCCCTTCTCTATAGACAAGTGCGACATCCCTCTCTTCACCCTCAATTCTTTTTCTACCTAAGGCTGGATAGGGAATAATAACGACTGAATCTTTACTATCAACAGTAATTTCACAAGTTGCCGACATTCCTGGGAACAATCTCTCATCTACTTCTACTATCTCAACTGTGACTGAAAAATTGATAGCATCAGTCATTCCAGCACCCATCGTTTCCGGGATACCAGCAATTCTGGTTACTCTGCCTTCAAATGTAGTGTTCGGCAGGGCAGATACCATAATGAGAGCCGGTTGACCTGCTCGGATTTTCATCACCTCGGTCTCATCAACAAGGGACTCTACAAACATCTCTGAACGATCTGCAATTGTCATAATAACTGAGCCGGGGGTGCCTATTCTTCCCATAACAACCATCTCCCCCTCCTCTCTGTTAATCTGCAACACCTCTCCATCTGTTGGTGAGGTTATGATTGTCTTGTTAAAATTTTCTCCTGCCTCATTGTAGGATTCTATAGCCAACTGGAACTCGGCTTTTGCCATTTCGTAGCTCAGCTTTTCTCTTTCATACTGTTCTTTAGAGATAAGCTGAGCCTTAAAGAGTTCATCAGTTCGCCTCAGGTCTTCTTCTGCCTTGGTCAGTTTAGCTTGTGCAAGAGTAAGCGAGGCTTTTGCCCGCCTGAGCCTGACAATATGAGTGCTCTGATCTATGATACATAGAGTATCTCCCATTCGTATTTTATCTCCTTCTTTAACCCTTATATCAGTAATCCTGCCCATAACATCGCTACCAATTTGTGCTTGATTAAGGGCAGTAAGTATCCCCTCAGCCCTCACTTCAGAGATTATATTGTCCATTTTGACAACACTGGCAGATACCTTGATTGCAGGTTCACCTCTCTTCATATTAAGCAATACAATGATAACCAGCAACACCACCACCCCAATAATGATAAATCTCCTTCTCTTTTTAGACATAATCCCCCCGGTAGATAGTAAGCAGTAGGCAGTAGGCAGTAAGCAGTAATCGGTAAAGACCAACCAACCAACTAACAAACTAACAAACTAACATCCTTTTTCCTTTATCCTTCATCCTTTTTCCTTTATCCTTTATCCTTTTCACTCTTCACTCATACCTGAGTGCTTCAATCGGATCCAGTTTTGATGCCTTGGAAGCGGGAAAGATGCCAAAGAATAGCCCTACAATTACAGAAAAGCCAATTCCAAGTGCCACACTCCACAGCGGAGTGCTGGCTGGCAAAGGTGTCAATATGGAGATTAATCTAGCGAAGCCAAACCCCAATAAAACGCCTACTATTCCGCCCGCTCCTGTCAGGACCACTGCCTCTATGATAAACTGAACAAGTATATCCCTTCTCCTGGCACCTATTGCCATACGCAACCCTATCTCTCTTGTACGTTCAACTACTGATACGAGCATTATATTCATAATTCCAATACCACCGACAAGTAACGCCAAAGAAGCAATGCCCATCATTGCTGCGTAAATGCCTGATGTTATCTGATTATAGATATCCAGAATCATCTGTTGGGTATTCAATGCAAAATCATTCTCTTCGGTAAACTTGCGCCCCCTCCTCTGTCTCAATAATTCTTCTATCTGCCTTTGTGCCTTGACAATGCAATAGCCTTCCATTGTCTGTGCTGCTATAAAAGGCGACTCAAAAAGTGAATGTCTGCCCTTACCAGCACGGATAAATTTACTCAAGCTAGTAAGGGATATGAGTATTTTATTGTCCAGATTGTTGCCCATAAAAGTGCCTCTCTCTGTAAGTAATCCAACAATGGTGAATTTATGGGTTCCTATGTAGATGTCCTTACCCAAGGGGTCTTCACCCTTCTTGAATAGGTTTTCTGTTATATAAGGCCCAACAATACAGACCTGTCTTCTAAATGTCAGGTCTGTCTCTATAAAAGTTCTCCCTCTTTCAATTTCATAGTTAGATATTTATTATATATTCTGGTGTAGCACCTTCAATTTGCTGAACTTCCATCTCCTCGCCCAGATATGTTATCTTCCTCCCTCCCCTACCCCATATTGTCTGTGCCAGTGTTGCCCTATCAATAGATGGCAGTTCTGATATTGCTTTGACATCGCCATCAGTAAAGTCTTTCCTTTTTGCAATCTCAAGCCATTCTTTTCTGCTCCTTCCTCCTCCGCCACCGACGCCGACTTGCCACTCGTATTTCTGTACATAGATAACATTACTTCCAATAGTGCCGAGAATCCTGTAAACATATCTATTTATCCCCTGAACAATGGACATCATAGTGATCACAGTCATCACCCCGATAATGATACCAAGAGTGGTCAGCAATGTTCTCATCCGCTGTAACTTAAGGAGAGTCAGTGCAGTTCTTGTATGCATTAAAATACGCATATAATACAGACAAATTCCAAATCACAAGCACCAAATTACAGACAAATTCCAAATTGCAAGCACCAAATAACAAACAATATCCAAATACTAAACCTCTTTGTTTTGAACATTGGAATTTTGGTCATTGAAATTTGTTTGAAATTTGTTATTTGTAATTTGTGATTTATAATTTGGGATTTGTTTGAATTTTGTTATTTGTTATTTTCTCATAAATTTACACCTCTCTAAACAGTCTCTTTTGTAATAGAAACTTTGCACTCCTTATTATACAGGACATTAGTGTGCCCTTACGATCTCCTTTATTCTCATCAATCTTGAGAGGTTGGATCGTTCTAGCTCAGAGAGTTTCATCACTATATATCTTAAGGTCTCCTCAAGAGCTGGAATAAGGATATATTCAAGGGCATTCACCCTTCTGCGAGTCTTTTCAATCTCAATTGCAACGAGCTCAATAGTCTTCTCCATTGCTGCAAGTTCAAGCAGGCTTTCTATAACCTCCTCAAGGCGATAGAGTGAGGCATCAAGTTCTGGTGATGTTCCATAGTATCCATAAGAGATTATCTCACCACTCACAGAGAGACTGAGCTCAGGAACTTTTAGATTGAGGAGATTTTTCTCATCCAGTTCTACATTAACCTGTTTTGTGGTGATAAATAGCGCTTCTTTCAGAAAATCAGGCTCCATACCAGCCTTTGCAAGGAGGAATTTTTTTGTTGCAAGGGAGAGCTCTCTTTCAACTCTCTCCCTCTTCTTAGCCACCTCTTTTACCATTGCAAGGAGCCTTTCCATAAGCTCATCCTGCTTGTCTTTCAGGAGCTTATGCCCCCTTTTGGCAATACTTGTTCGCTTACGGAGCCTTAACAGCTCCATTCGTGTAGCATTAACGGTCAGTTTCATAGGGTCTCCAGATTCGGACTATAAACTCCTGAGCCCGCTCTTCAAATTCGGGCTCTCTGTTGGTATATTCTTTTAGAAGTCTGATCATTCTGGGTACGCCAGTTCCAATTTCTGTCATTCTATGTTCTTTTGCCAATAAGGAGACTATAAGGGGGTTTCTATGAAGAGGAAATCCAAATTTAATATTCTCGATGGTTACTGTGTTGGGAAGTCTTCCCGGGCTTTTTATCTCTATTCTATTATCAAAGATAAATATTCTAATCTGGGAGGGTAATTGATAATTCCTATGAGCAATAGCATTTATTATTGCTTCTCTTATAGATTCAATTGGGATTTCAAACCGAGGCTTCTCTTTCTTAAAACCTTCTATCTTAGCTTTAGATCTTAAGTAATCTTTCAGTATTATCTCTGTTCTCTCAATCTGGTCAGTAAGTCTTCCTTCTATATCCTTTTTCTCAAAGGTCTCTGCAATATCATTTCCAAAGAATCGGACAATAGTCACTTTACAATATGGTAAATGATATTCCGGCTTTTTTCCGAAGAACAACAGTCCACCTGTGCTGGTTACTAAATTATTTTCATAAGGCGTCAATATCTTCATATTTCTCAATAGGTCTTCAGTCTTTATTCCCAAATTCTGAACCGTGTTTTCAAGGAATCTCTCCAAAAATTCCTCAAGATATTCGAGCCTTATATCTTTAATAGATGTATTAGGAATAGGTAGCTCATCATAATATAAGTCCCCAGATCCCTGATGTATCAGCTTAAGTTCTCCTGGGCTTGCTATCCTTTTCCCACTTGCTGTCCTGATGTAATGGATGCCTTTATTAGTTCTATAAGGTCTTTGGGGATCATCAGGATGAATTTTTTCCTCCTTGAATTCAGTAAATGAATCTTCACCTTTTATAATCAACTCTCGTAACTCTTTTTTATTCATTTCAACCTCTTCTTCACCACCCTTACTTGCACCTCCGAGGTGCAAGTAGGGGGCAGTCACCTATTGGTAAGTGGAGCAAGCCACTCCAGCTGTTACTCTGAGAAAGGTCGCCTGCCTGTCCGCCGTCTGTTTGCCGAGAACTTGACAGTGAGGTCTGCGGACAGGGATAAACCCTGTCCCTACAATGTCCGTAGGGTTGGTTTTGCTCTAAATCCTGTAATACTTCTCAAGAAACTCGTCTCTTATCCTTTTCAGTTCACCCCTGGGAAACATTGAGAGGAGTCTCCATCCGAGATTGAGTGTGGTCTCAATATCTCTATCCTCATAGCTTCCTTGTGATACATACTCCCTCTCAAATTCTCCTGCGAATTTAAGATATATCTTATCCATATCAGATAATGCCGCTTCTCCAAGCACTATTGAGAGTTCCTCTGCCTCCTTGCCTCTTGAATAACAGGCGATCAACTGATTGAACAGGTCTGCATGGTCTTCCCTTGTCTTTCCTTTTCCAATCCCTTTATCCTTAAGTCTTGAAAGTGAGGGCAGGACATCAACAGGAGGTGACAGTTTCTTCCTGTATAGTGCCCTTCCTAATAAAATCTGTCCCTCTGTTATATACCCTGTCAGGTCTGGTATTGGGTGGGTCTTGTCATCTTCTGGCATCGTAAGTATTGGGATGAGTGTTATTGAACCAGTTTTATCCTTCAGTCTTCCTGCTCTCTCGTATATTGACGCAAGGTCTGTATACATATAACCAGGATAGCCTCTTCTTCCTGGAATCTCCTTTCTTGCCGCAGATACCTCCCTCAATGCCTCACAATAGTTTGTCATATCTGTAAGGATGACAAGTGTGTGCATATCAAGCTCAAATGCAAGGTATTCCGCTGCTGTGAGGGCAACACGAGGCGCGGCTATCCTCTCAATCACCGGACTATCTGCAAGATTTATAAACATAGATGCCCTTGAGATAGCCCCGGTCTTTCTGAAATCACTGATGAAAAACTCTGCTTCCTCATAAGTGATCCCCATAGCGGCAAATACGACAGCAAATTTCTCCTCTTTTCCAAGAACCTTTGCCTGACGAGCAATCTGGGCAGCGAGTATATTATGGGGAAGGCCTGAACCAGAAAATATAGGGAGTTTCTGGCCCCTTACAAGCGTATTTAAGCCATCTATTGCAGAAATCCCTGTCTGGATGAATTCATCCGGATAGTTTCTGGCATAAGGATTTAGTGGTGAACCATTTATATCTAATCGTTTCTCAGGTAGAATCCCCGGGGCATTATCAATAGGGTCTCCCATACCATTGAATATCCTGCCAGGGAGATCTGGAGAGAGGGCTATTTCAATACCCTTACCCTTAAATCTTATCCGCGTCTCTGGAACATCTATCCCTCTTGTCCCCTCAAAGACCTGGACCAGCGCCCTATCTCCTTCAACCTCAAGAACCTGCCCTTTTCTCTTTTCACCGTCTTTTAACTTTAGTTCACAAAGCTCTGCGTATTTTATGCCGCAAACCCCATCAACAAGAACAAGTGGGCCGGCTATATTTGCAACGGTTCGGTACTCCTTAATCATAGAACCTCCATCTCACTTTTAATCTCGTCTATTTTCTCATCCTTCACATATTTCATTCTCGCGATTCGCTCCCATACAGGAAGCTTCATAATATTCTCTATTGTCTTTCCTGCTCTTAAAAGGGACAGACCTTTCTCATAAAGATACAGTATGGTAGAGAGCATCTTCTCCTGTTTTTTTGCGGAGCTATATGTATCTACTTCATGAAATGCATTCTGATGTAGGAAATCCTCCCTTATTGACCTTGCTATTTCAAGAAGAAGCCTCTCTTCAGAAGAGAGTGATTCAATCCCAACAAGCCTGATAATCTCCTGTAGTTCTGCCTCTTTTTCCAGAATTAGCATAGCAGATTTTATATCTGACTGAAAGTCCTCTCTTATATTTTCCTCTACCCATGCCTTGATGGAATCAGTATAGAGCGAATAGCTTGAGAGCCAGTCTATTGCAGGAAAATGTCTTGCATTGGCAAGTCTGTCCTGGAGGTCCCAGAATACCTTTACAACCCTGAGAGTTGATTGAACCACTGGGTCAGCAAGGTCACCACCAGGGGGTGATACAGAACCTATAACAGTGAGAAACCCTTCTCTCTCAGGGGTTCCAAGACAGCTAACCCTTCCTGCTCTCTCATAGAATTCTGCTATTCTTGTCCCAAGATATGCCGGGTAGCCTTCTTCTCCTGGCATCTCCTCAAGTCTTCCAGATATTTCTCTCATTGCCTCTGCCCATCGTGATGTAGAATCTGCCTGAAGCGTAACCTTGTAACCCATATCTCTAAAGTATTCTGCTATGGTTATTCCCGTATATACCGATGCCTCTCTTGCTGCAACAGGCATATTTGATGTGTTTGCCACAAGGACTGTCCGTTTCATAAGGGGTTCACCAGACCTCGGATCTTTCAGATTTGGAAACTCCAGAAGCACATCTGTCATCTCATTGCCCCTCTCTCCACATCCCACAAACAGTATAATATCCGCATCTGCCCACTTTGACACCTGATGCTGTATCACTGTCTTTCCTGAACCAAAGGGACCCGGGATACAGGCAGTTCCTCCCTCAGCAACAGGGAAGAAAGTATCTATCACCCTTTGCCCTGTATACATAGGTATAGTCGGAGGAAGTTTCTCGAGATATGGTCTTGCTCTTCTCACTGGCCATCTATGCATAAGGGTCAGATTTTGTCTGCCTTTTTCTGTCTCAATCACACATACAGTGTCAGTAACAGTAAACTCTCCCTCTTTCATCTCTACAATCATACCTGTAATATTGGGTGGTGTTATAATCCTATGAGTGATAAGGACTGTCTCCTCCACCTCTCCGATTACATCTCCTCCACTCAGATTATCACCCTCCTTTTTCAGGGGTCTAAATTCCCATCTCCGTTTTCTATCAAGTCCAGGAAGTGCGATTCCTCTTGCAATGAAATTACCTGAGTGGGTCATAATCTCGTCTAAGGGTCTCTGGACACCATCGTATATGGAACTTATAAGACCAGGCCCCAACTCAACAGAGAGGGGTTCATAAGTAGGAAATACAGGTTCACCAGGCCCAACACCCCCTGTTTCTTCATAAACCTGTATTGATGCAACATCTTCCTTCAGCTCTATTATCTCTCCTATCAGGTTTTTCTCACTAACCCTCACCACATCATACATCTTTGACCCACTCATTCCTTTTGCCACAACCAGTGGTCCTGATACCTTTATTATTTCTCCTCTCTCTCCCATAGCATCTCCTTACTTGGTGGCAGGTTATTTGTTATTAGGGCATTGGATTTGATAAATCAAATCCCTACATCCTTCATCCCCCTGTCTCCTTGTCTCCTTGTCTCCCCTCACTCCCTCACTCCAAGTATATCCACACCACAAGCCTTTTTGACAAGCTCTCTCATCCGTGTTCGGGCAAACTGACCTGCACCAAGGGGGCCTGGTATAGGGGTGATACAGGGAAGGGGTCTTGCAGAAACCTTTTCAAAAATAGATATTCCCCCATCCAGGAACTTATCAGAGATAAAGATAACACCCACCTCAGCGTCTATAAGCTCTGTCACCTTCTGGATAAACTCCTGGTCAGTAGTTACAGGGTGTATCTCAACTCCAACTGCCTTAAGCGGCATTATACAATCATATTCCCCAACGGCTGCAAGTTTTGCCATAAGGAACAAGGATAGAGGATAAAGGAAACCAATGACTAATGAACCGATTACTGCTTACGCCTTACACCTTACGCTCTACTTCGGGCAGGGGCAAGCCCTGCCCTTACTACTCACTACTCACTACAGTCTCTGCTTGATCAAATCAGCCTCTATACGATAGATACTTGCTGTAAAAAGAAACCTTAAAATTTTGAACTCGTTCTCCTTTAGATAGAAGTATGCAATTACGGGTTCAACACCAAAGGTGAGAAATTTTGTCTTTTTCAAAAACTGTAAGAACATATCATCGCATACTTTTTCTAATGTTAGAAATGAATTATCTCTGAATATAGGTGGGGCACCTTCTGACAAAATGGAAGAATAAGGGGTATATCTGAACCTCTCCCAGAGGTTCTCTTCTGCATCATCATAAGCAGATAGAAACTTTTCCAGGGGGACAAACCCGCCCTCAATCAGTCCCTGTGTCCATCTTTTTTTTTCTACCTTTCTCCACTTTGTCCGAAGAAGTGTCTTTATATTGGTAAGGTCTATATCTATCTTGAGAAGGGAGTCTAAAAACAGCGATTCAACAACCCGCTCTCTCTGATAGCCAAAATAACTTCTATCTATGATTATATCTAATATAGATGGGTCTTTTGTTGTATAGTAAGACTCTATTGCTAATCTGATCCCCTTCTCATAAGGGTGTGGAAGTCTTGAATAGAGCTCATTCCTGAATATATCTGATAGAAGGGAAGGTGATAGATTACCATAAGGAGAAAAAGGTTGTGGATCAGAATCAGTAATCTTCACCTTAACCCCCATTTTTATATTATGGTTGTCAAATCTTGCCTTCAAGAACTGGAGAACAGGGGGATCAAGGATTAATTTTTCCATAAGGGAGAAGAGATCTCGTCTGGCTCTATCTATAATAGACTCATAATCATAAGGAGAGGAAGGAATATAAGTAGCATAATCTGTCTCTGCCAATAGCCTTAATAATTCATCAGCTCGCAGTCCAACAAGGCTTGAAACCTTCTGCGGCGAGAGGAGTTTTGTCTCAAGTGCCCTCACCCTTGCTACAGCATATACATACCTTATATCTTCACTCTCTATCTCTGGAAATCTTGTCATTGTGAATTGTGAACCGTAAATCGTGAACCGTAAATCGTAAATCGTGAATTGTAATTAGTGTCCGGTGAATAACTTTTTGTTCTGTTTTTTTAGGACGCAGATAAACGCAGATTGTAGGGGTAACCCTTGATGTAAGGGCAAATCCTAAACTCTAAATCCGAAATCCTAAACAAATACAAATGACCAAAATACAAAATTCAAAACCAGCATGATACGGAAAACAAGTTTAGATCATTGGAATTTAGGATTTTGAATTTGTTTAGGATTTAGAGTTTAGGATTTAGAATTTGTCCCCAACGGGCAGGGGCAAGCCCTGCCCCTACATATCCTGTCTATCTGCGTTTATCTGCGTCCTAACCATTTTTTCACCGGTAATTAAATAGTATCTTCACCAATTCAGGTTCCAGAAGTTTCATCTTTTCATTAAGTACTGTTTCAATTCCTGCATCTATCCTCACCTTTCCTCTCTCTAAAATAAACCCGCCCTTTATCGGGACCCTCTGGCTTGATAGTATTAACTCCCATCCCTTCTCTCTATTCAGTCTTTCTATAAGTTTTTCATCAATGATTTTCTCATCTCTGCCAACAAAGACCTGCTCACTACCTATCTCTATTAGATTCTCAAACAGAGAGATAATAAGTTTTTTGTATCTATCAATTGATAGAAGTTCATCCTGAATTTCGTTAAATAGCCTGCTCATCAGTTTATGTTTATGTTCTAATAGATCATTTCTGCTCTCAATCTCTTTTAGCCCTGTCAATCTCTCGTATTCTCTCTCCTCTACTTTATTAGACTCTTTCTCAATCTGTTCTCTCTGCTGTTTTATCTCCTCTCGTCCCTCGTCCCTCTTCCTTTCTCTATTCTCTTCAGCGGTTTTGATTATTCTATTACACTCCTTCTCTGCATCAGCAAGTATCTTCTCTGACACCCTATCCACATTGCCCTCCTGTTAGTTTATCCTAGATTATGCATTAACCACAGAGAGCACAGAAAATCCTTCGAGAATCACAGAATTTTTATCTTTAGAATAATCTCTGTGTCCTCCCGTCTTTCGACGGGACAGGTCTGTGGTTTTATTAACTCATATTTTGGATTTATTAGTCTGTTAGGTGCTAACCACCTAAAACTTTATACCAATGAAGATAATAAGGAAGGAGATAACAAAACCAAGAACTGCATAAGTTTCCACCATAACAGCGTATATAACAGACTTCATAACTGCACCAGGCTGCTTTGCTGACATCTCAACGCCTGCGGCACATACCTTGCCCTGATGGATCGCGGATGTAAACCCTGCAATTGCACAGGGTAGTGATGCAAGGAGAATCTGCAAGCCCTGCATAGCAGTTGGGAGGGATGGGACTTCAGCAAAAAGACCCAATTTAATTATTACAATTATCGTAATGATAAAGCCATAAAACCCCTGTGTAGATGGAAGAACAACAAGAAGGAATATATTCCCAAACTTATCAGGATCTTCGCTCAACACACCTGTAGCACTCCTCCCAACTATCCCAAGTCCTATAGCAGAGCCACATCCTCCCATAAATGACGCAAGTGCCGCACCACCTATGGCAAGAGCCAGTCCAAGTCCCTCTATCCCCATAATACCCCCTTGTCGCTTCGCTCCATTGTAAAATGAAAAGTGCAAAATGCAAATTGAAAATTTATACCTATACTAACAGGTAGGGCATCTTGCTCCACTCTCATTTTGCATTTTAATATTTGCATTTTTCATTGAGCAGTCGCGATTAATTACCACATCTCTGTCCCTAAAAGTGTGAATGATAATCTCATGAATCTCTCCTCTATATCCTCCCATCCCCTTCTGCCAAACTCCAAGCCCATACTAAAACTACTGATACCATCTGGATATAGAAACTTTAGTCCTCCACTTCCACCTATCTCATGTATATCTCTAAAATACCATGAGCGTGAAAAGACCCCACCCATCACAGATACCGAACCTATAGCCCGACTAAACCCAAGCCCCAAATTTATATTCGGACTAAACTCTCGCCAAAGCCCAATATCAACCCCCCCGCCTATGTTCCAATTTGCAGCAGGATTATGTAAAAAAGAGAGAGAAAATCTTGTAGGGAGTCTTGCAGAATTAAAGTAATGAGAAGAGCCAATTGATATATCCGTATTCTTATACCGAGAGGCAAATTGAGCTATGATGCCATATTCTGAACAGGTGGTTATAAGTGTGTCAATTGTGTTATCGTAATCAGGAAAGATTGTCTCCCATACCTCCTCTGTCCTACCAAAGGCAAGAAGCCCTCCAATACCAATACTGTAGTCTGGAAATTTCCTGTATAAAGAGAGAGAAAATTCTCCTATCCCACCCTTTCCCCGCACCTCTCTATTGTAATAAATATCCTCTGACTCTATGTAGAAATTTGTTGAAAGGAGGTTTGATAAGGAAATGGCTATACCAGAGCTTTTTGGTAACGGGAGGAAGTATCTGACAGTTGATAAGGCTATCTGGTAATCGTCTCTTATATTGTTTTTATCCTTTATCCTGATGAAACCGGAGATAAGGGTTGCCTCAAAGATGTGACTTTTAGGCACAGAGAATAACCTTACCCCGCCCATAGCCCTTTCACCTGCCGTTCCAAAGTTCACATACTCTCCATACCCCCAGGAGGAAAAAACAGAAGCATCGGAAAGAGCTGGTATGAGCAGGAATAGTAATAAAAGTCTCATCTTGTTTCAGTTTTTTCGGTATATACTATCTCAAGAGAAATATCTTTACTAAATGTGGCAGTAAAGAGTCTTCCTTCTCTACCTTCAATTACCAAAAATCTGTCTTCTTCGTTGGTAACCCAGTCATCTATAAACCTTGTTACCTCTATCTTTAATGTATCTGTATCAGTCTCTATCCTGTATTCGCGGGTGAGAGCATCCCTATATCTTACAACTATATTAGGGTCAGGTCCCCAGAAACTGATTACAGGTAGATGTAATACTGCATAATTTACCTTAAATATCTCTGTAGGAAAGGTATCAACCAAAAAGATTGTGTCCTTCCACGGATGAGAACCACCCGATATAAAGATATGATCGGTGTTATAGATGAAAACAGTATCAACAAAGGCGTCTTTGATCGGCTCTATAATCTCGAGTAGAGGTCCCCTGAATAGTTTAAGAATGGGTGGATTTTCTGAATTCCTTGAATAAAAGACACCAGTCTCTCCCTCTGAACATAGTGCAACATTTATCAGAGTATCTGCGAATGTCTTTTTCTTTATAGAGAAACTTACAGTATCATTATTCTCTGTCCAGATAGGTGAACTGGACAGGGTATCTTCGAGTGTAATATCTCCCTCTTTAATGATACTGTCTTCCCAGAACTCTCCTTGAAAGCGCCTTAAATAGACAGATTCTGTTCCTTTATTATCTACAGGAAAGAGAAAGACCACACTGTCATAGAGGGTTTTTGTAAGAGGTCTTTTATACGAGAGAATGGCTATAGACTTAGCTGATTGCTCTTTACCAGCGTATAGAAAATCAGAAAATCCTGTATTAGAATATTCTGAAAAAGACCTATGGTCAAAATCAAAAAATGTGTCAGAGACCACATCGCCTGCCCTCTCATCTATAAAATCCCCCCCAACAGGGTCGTTTCTATCACAGGAGATGAAGAGAAAAGAGAGCAATAAACAGAGAATTTTGATACCTAAGTTTTTCATCGATCATTCCTGACACAGTTATTAAGTTATTGGATTTGATAAATCAAATCCCTACATCTAACAAACCGACCAACTAACTAACTAACCTCCTTCATCCTTGTCCGTAACAGGGTCATAACCACCCTTACAAAACGGATTACATCTCAACACCCTCCATACCCCAAATCTTATCCCCTTAAGAACACCGTATTTTGATATTGCTTCTTTTGTATATTCAGAGCAAGTGGGATAAAACCTGCAGCTTACGGGGAATATAGGAGATAGTATCTTTTGATAGATATTTAGTAGAGTAATAAAGAATATCCTCATACGCACAATCTCTTTCTTCCCTTTGCTCTCCTTCTACTAAGTATAGCCCTACCATCTTTTGTAGACATCCTTTTTCTGAAACCATGTTTATGGTGACGCTTTATCCTTGAAGGTTGATATGTTCTCTTCGGCATTTATCCCTCCAGTTATCGGTAATCGGTAATCAGTAATCGGTTATCGGTAAGCAGTACAGTAGGCTGATAGCCTCTTTTAGACCCAATGACCTGATTACTGCCTACTATCTACCACCCCCAGCAGGATTCGAACCTGCAACCTACTGGTTCGTAGCCAGTCACTCTATCCTATTGAGCTATGGGGGCATATACGTCGCCTGGGAATCGAACCCAGAACCCACGGATTAAGAGTCCGTTGCTCTACCAAATTGAGCCAGCGACGCAAAACTTGTGTGATTATAACATAAAAAATCTCTTTTGTCAAGAGAAAAGTTATTTGGGAACTAAGCCAGAAATTGCATAATTACTCTGAAAGGCAAAATAAAAGAGGGGACAGTTAGTGAAGGGATTGAAGGAGAGAAGGTGGAATATATCTGTAGTAGCGGGGATCTGTATATTCCTTCACATCACTTGAGTATATCAGTTCATACCGTCCAATTCCCCACTTATCAGAAAATACAAAAGTCCTACCTCCAGCACCATAATACCACCAGACCTCACAGTCAGGATAACCGAGGTCAGCAGCATAACTTCTTACCTCATCTGGTTCTCCATATATTAGAAATATCCTGCCCCTATCTGATTCTTTCCCATACAGGTCGTCTGCTTTTTTCACTCTTTCAACATGAGAAGATAAAGTTTCTCTACCTTTTCTTGCCCAGAATTCCTCAAAAAAGTCATCTTTATCATCCGATGCCTCATATCTTGCAAGATCTTCAGGTGTTGCAATATACTCAATAAAACTATAGTATTCTCTCTCTATCCCATCCAGGATAGAGGGCTCTCTTTCTATAGATACAATGTAGAATACCTTTGATGTATGAACAGTATCCCTATCCTGTGAGAGCTCTATCTCTATAAGATAGCTTCCTGATGATAGTCCCACTGTATTTATACCACCAATCTCATTTATAGATGACTGTTTTGTAACTCTCGTCTTCTCAGGATATTCTGTAATTAGATTACCCATCACATCTTTCAGTCTATAGATAAGAGAGTATTCTTCGCCAACAGAAAGGCCATACAGTTCCGTATAGATATAGACTATATTTCTATCCCCGCCGTAGCGCCGCTCAGGGTTAGGGATTATCTGATATTCCCCCTTACGGAATTTGTCCACCCCAAAGGCATCCTCTATCTTGGAGCCAAGCATTATATCACTTATGGAAAATCCCTTATATAGAGATACCCTTAAGCCAGTGTTAATTCTATGCTCGTTACCCTCATGGTTCACAGATAGATAGACACTGTACCTGCCCTGTGGAAGAGAGAGCGAGAAAAGGTCAATCATTGTGAGGGTCTTTTCTCTTGTCTCTTCTAATGAGGGGATAAAGGATACCCTTTCAAACTTATATTCTGCTATTATGGCTCCCTCTTCCTCCTCTATCTGTATCCCTATCTGGAAATCTGCCCTTTTCTCTCCATTATAATCCGTATAAGCGAGTGAGGTATAAGGTATAGCTATATACAACTCAACAAGGGATAGTGTATCATTTAGCCTAAAGATTGCATAATCCATAGAGAGGGTGGTCAGTATGTATATTAGAATGTTGAACATAAAGAAGGACAAATCCTAAATCCTAAACAAATCCAAAATCCCAATGACCAAACTCTGAGAATATCTTTTTCCCTTGATTGCTTATGAAAGTATACTATAGATGGTTGCTGTGCCTTAATTTTATACAGTGCCGTCAGGAGGTAACTCCTAATGTGGGAGAGGGCTTCTGCCCTCGACCCTGGTCAAGTCCAGAAGGGCTTTCCCACAGTTAAGGTTGTGGAGCAAGCCACTCCACAGGGTTATTGCGACTTTGCGTCTTCGCGAGAGAGATTTTACTTGACAACAGTGATAAAATATGTTATAATTATCCTTAACTAACCTACTAACCTGCCGAAGTGGCGGAATTGGCAGACGCGCATGGTTCAGGACCATGTGTCCGTAAGGACATGAGGGTTCAAGTCCCTCCTTCGGCATTATCATCTAACTCTCAACTTTTAACTCTCTACTCTCATCTTATCTTCTATATTCTATAAGTCCAGCATCGGTGCCGAAAAGTATAGAGTTTTCATACACTGATATTGCATACACAGCTCCCCTGATTGGAGAGTTTCCCTCGTCAAATATCTCCCTCAAAGAGAGTGTCTTGTCAAACTTTACCACCCCTCTTCCAGTCCCGATCCACACCTCATCTTCTATTAGAGTTATAGCGTACACATCTCGGGATGGAAGGTCAACTGGATAGGTTAGGGATCTCATACCAATGACCTCTATCCCAAGCCTTGTAGCGAAAAATCTTCCCTCACTCATAACACTGACCCCTGTTGCAAGTATCCCGGCTGTATCTGGAAGGACGGAGAACTCATCTCTCTCTCTTATTACAACTCCATAAGGTGTAGCAATGAAAAGAGTATCGCCTGCCACTTCAAGATCATTTATTCTTCTATTTTTTAATGTGCGCTCATTGATAACCATATCCCTAACGAGCCTTGCAAGTCCCCGATCTGTCCCAACCCAGAGCTCATTATTATGTATCTCAATGGCAGTGATATTATTGCTTGGCAGTCCATCGAACATAGTAAATGTTTTGAACCATCCATTGCGACTACTCACAAGCCCCTCTGATGTTGCAACCCAGACAGAGAGACTACAAGAGACTATCTCACTCACCCTAATTGAATAGAGTCCATAGTCTCTCATCTCAAAATATCTCCATTTCTGGTTTCCTCTATCCCAGAGGGTTAGGACATCGTTATCTCCACCAATCCATATCGTATCACAACTCACATAGACCGCCTGAACCCTGCCCCCAGGGATACCAAGATGGATATTTTCACTCATATATGTATAGATATCGTATTTGTAGAGTCCCATCCCAGCTGTTCCCACCCATAGGAACCTCTGATCAAGTACAACACAGGTCATCGGAAATATCGTTAGATGTCTATCCTGGACAAAGTATGGAGAGAGAAGCGTAAAGTCCTGCGGCCTGTTGCGTGGTTTCCAGTCAAGATCAAGTCCCTCTACCTTTTCAAACACCTCAGTGTAACGGTCAAATCTATAATACTTACCTATTTTGAGGAAGACTTCCTCTTTCGTGAAGGCAATATGAGACGGAATACCCTGTATAGGCAAGGAATATTTAGTGAAATCTGCTGCTATAGTATTGTATTTTGCCAGTATGGATCTGGTCGCAAACCATATATAGTTTGAGAACGGGTCAACCCCAATTATTTTTATTCCATCAGGAAATGGAGCCCGAGATGGTGGTATTTCCCAGTTCTGTCGGAGCTTATCATAGACTATAAGTCCGTTGGTAGATGCCACCCAGACCCATCTTGTATCTATATCTATAGACTGAATATACCTATAATCCTTATACTCTGTCCACTCAAAAGGAGAGAAAAAGGAGATTGTATATAGGATTAGTAGCATTAGAAGTTGATGATTTTAATCTGACTTCTGTTATTATAGCATAATGTAAGGAAAAAGTCAAGAAATTTTTTTTGACAGGATTAACAGGATTTTTATCTAACCGTGGCGTCAGGAGAGTTACCTTCTGACACATCCTCAAATGTGGGAAAGGTCTCCTGACCTTGACTGTAATCGGCATCAGGAGATGCCTCCCACATTCGGTTATCGGTTATCAGTAAAGACCAACTAACTAACTATCACCTTTTTAAAAGAGATCCCCTACTAAATTTCTATCCGTCAAGACAAAAGAGCTTATATAAAAAATAGACACGGGATATGTCGTTGAAGTTAGGGCTAGGAGATGAGATGGAAAAAGAGATGAGAAGATAAAGATGTGGGACAGTTGTCATACAATGGGATTTGCAAGGGTAGCAGGAGGCGAAAGCCCAAGAAAGGAACTCTTTGAACGATTCCGAAACAGGTATACCTGCAAATTCCACTTCACCCCGGAGTACTACGGGCTACTTGGATGCACAGGGTGCGGAAGATGTATCCAGACCTGCCTCGGCAAAATAGATATGAGAAAGGTGATAACGAGATTATTAGAGAAGAGATGATTTTTTTATAATTCTGTAGCACATAGAAATTGTATAATATCAGCTAAGTACGATTCTTTATTTTTTCCAAAGGGTACAATTTCAGCATTAAATTTATCATTATAGTTTTCAATAATATATTTTACAATCTTTTTTAATGAAGATTCTGTACATTCGTCCATCATCAAATCAAAGTATTTTTTGCGAAATATACTATCTCTATCAATTAATTCTAAAATAGTGGTTGAATAGTTACTTTTAAATTTAAGAAGATTTGTTCTTTCTTCAATTGATAATAATAATGAAAACCAGATATCATCATATTTTAAAAGTAATAATTCCGAAACAGGCAATTGTCGTCTAAAAAGCGTAGAAGTAACATCATTGCCATATAATGCACCTATTTTTATATGTAAGTTAGAATAGACAGTATTAAAGGAAATTGATAAATTATCATCATTTTGGTCAATTATTTGAAAATTATCAGTAGAAGAGATTATATCGGATATATATTTAAACCCTTGCTTACTTGACGAATAGAATCCATTAATTTTATCAGTATCAATTGATGCAGGGTTATCAGTAATATCAAATAAGACTCCAATATAAATTTCTAATCTTCTAATTCCAAAATATTCCAGGAGCTCTGCTAAAGAAAATTCTTCTAAACCTCTTCTAAAAATCTTTTCATCTGATTTTAGATAGTCAACAAAAATTCCAAATTTTTCAGATGTCCAAATTTCCCTCCTTGCTGCTGTACCACCTGTATCAACTCTATTTTTTAATTCGCATAAAATTAAAGTGTGTTCGGGCTGAACAATAGACCCAATATCAGTATTAACATTTCTATTTCCAAGCCAATCCCATTCTGAGGTTTTTAACAATTTTTTCTCTTCTTTTGTAAAGCTATTTTGGGTAAATATCCCTTTTTTCTTGTGTAAATCAGGATATTCAAATAAAAATGGTAAATTTTTCAACTCAATATCCAATGAACATGTTTCAAAAGAAGACGCTATTTTCTTCTCAATATATTTTCCTTTTCCACCTTGACTATGATTATAATAGGAAGTAATTCCTAATAAGGATTCATAATATTCTCTTATTTCGAAAGGGACACTTAACAAACCATTATATACTTTTGCAACAGGGTCAAAATCTTTTGCAGAAATATTTATAACTAAGTTTCTTAAATTAGTAAGTATTTTTTTATATGGCTCATATAATAGAATATGGCCTAAATCCAGGTTTTCTTTCTGTTTTATGCAAAGTAAATTTCTTTTTTCAATCATAGTTTTTCACATAGTGATGGTCTGCCACACTATTGATATCCTTATTATTTTGAATATAATAAAATACTTTCTCCTCTAATTGCTCTATTTCTTGTGCCAAGCAAAGGGTTAAATACTGTTCTTATGTGCTTTAATCCATTTTTTAAACAATAATTATGAGTTTTTTGTGTGGTGGGTAATTTTTTACCATCTAAAGTACTGTCTCCAATTACAATTGCTATTTTTCCTTTTGGTTTTAAGACATTTACCATTTCCTTTATTGATTGTTCTAAGTCGCCAAAATAGGTTATGACCTTTTTTTCTAATAATCTTTTTGCAGATATACCCGGCTTAACTTTCATCCCCAAATATTCATTTTTCACATCTTCCATCTTATGATTAAAAAAACCAATTTCATTAAGATAATTGTATGCAATTTCATCTTTTCCAACATAATCAAGTGAAAAATAATATGGTGGACTTGTAATAATTGCATCTATTGATTCAGTATCAATACCAGCTGCTTTTAAGTCTAATACGTTTCCTTCTTTAATAGTGGCTTTTTTATAATCAATGTTCCATTCTTTTAAGAATTTTTTTGTTTTAAGATAACAATCTTTAATATAATTAAACTTTTCAATAAATAAACCATCTTCTCCTTTATTATTATATCTCGTAGTTCTTACAAAAGCATCCTTTGTGTCAAAATAAAATAAAAGAAAAAGTTTATACATTATTTCATTTTTATGAGTTCTTTTTTTAGCTTTTAAGAATTCAAATATTTTTAATAGATCTTTTATGCTTAAATTAAACTCTTTTTCATTGATGAATAATAATTCGTTTTTTAATTCAGATATTATATTTCCAATTGGGTTTATATCCACACCAATGCTTTCTATTCCCATTAATGATGCTTCGTGAGTTGTTGTTCCACAACCATTATATGGGTCTAAAATCAAATCACCTTCTTTTAAGCTGAATGTATTTATTATTGTTCTTACAATTCTTGGATAAAATTTTCCTTTGTAGGGATATAAATTATGAAAAGCATAAGCATTAGTATCTCCAAACAAATCAATAAGGTAAGAATATAAAGAGGGTTTACCATCAATTAAATCTAAATGAGCTATTCTTTTTGTTATATATTCTCTTTCACTGTTTAATTCAACTTTATAGTTTAGTGTATCAATTTTATATTCTTTGGCTAACCCTGAAAGCTCTAAATCTAAAAATTGAATATCGGCTAAAGTTTGCATCCAAAAACCAAAAACAGTTCCTTCTTTTGGTTGATAATTATTCGCTTCTTTTGAATATTCATTTATAATTTCTTCATAAGTAGGATATTTTGTAATTTGACCAAATAAATCTTGCATAATCTTATTTATTTATGGGGAAAGATTGAGCAATGGCGTATATCTCCTTAGACTTGCTCTTTCACTTTTCTTTTCATCCCTTTTTCAACAACCCGAGGAACAAAGCATCCAATCTCACCACCAAGTAGTGCAATCTTCTTTATAAGAGAGGAAGAGAGGAAAAAATACTCCTCCCCCGGCATCAGAAATACAAACTCAATAGATGGGTAGAGTTTTCTGTTGGTGAGTGCCATCTGAAACTCATAATCAAAATCAGAGACAGCCCTCAAACCTCTTATAACGATGTTTATCTCTTTATCTCGTAGGTAGTTTATAAGAAGTCCTTCAAAACCATCACATTCAACCCCTTTGAGATCAGAAACTGCTTCCTTGACAAGCCTTACCCTTTCTTCATAAGAGAAGAATGTGTCTTTATCTGTCTCTCGTGCTACAATAACCTTCACCACTGGGAATAGATCCCTTGCCTTCTTGATTATGTCTATATGCCCATTTGTGATCGGGTCAAATGTACCAGGATAAGCCACAACACTATGTGGTGGTTGTTTCATACCGCTTACTCTATTATTACAGTGCAAACCTCCCCCTTTCTTACCATACCATAAGACCTTATTACCTCTTCAATACAGAGTGTATCAAACTTAAGCCTATACTTATCAGCAGTAAGTGCATCTCTTGTGCCGGAATATACCTTAATATTCCTCTC
This sequence comes from uncultured bacterium, assembly GCA_964422625.1. Taxonomy (GTDB): domain Bacteria; phylum Hydrothermota; class UBA3073; order UBA3073; family UBA3073; genus CAYRBN01. The sequence goes on from CAYRBN010000004.1 coordinate 21,805, forward strand.
TGTATTGGCTATCTCTATTCTCATTGTGATAATTCTGACCAGTCCGTATTTCCCAAAAATGAATATGTAAACAAGCAGTATTAGACCGACTATTATAAGTATCTTTCTAACACTTTTTCTTCTCATCGCGACATCCACCCCCAAGAAGAATTATCTTATTCCTACCATCTCTCACCTCTTTTGTCGCATTTCTTGTGTCAATCACCAGTTTTGAACTTATAACAACCTTGTTATAATCATAAGAAGAGTGGTCTGTTGTTATCAGTATGCAGTCTGCTCTTTTCAGTCTTTCCTCGTCTAATGGGACACCTTTATAGACGGTATCTCCCACCTTTATCTCTTCAATAAAGGGGTCAGAGAAGGAGATATTCTTTACTCTCTTTTGTAACACATCAATAATCTTTAAGGCTGGGGAATTCCTCGTATCTCCTACATCCTTTTTAAATGTTACACCAACAATATGAAGGGTTCCATCTTTTGGACAGAGTCCAGCATCTGAAAGTGCAGATATGACTATATTTACTGTATAATATGGCATCTCCTCGTTTCTCTCCGCTGATATTTCTATGAAATTTGTATGGAAGTCATACTCTTTTGCCTTCCAGGAGAGATAGTATGGGTCTACAGGTATACAGTGTCCACCAACACCTGGACCAGGATAAAATGGCATAAAACCAAATGGCTTTGTCCCGGCAGCGTCTATAACCTCCCATATATTTATACCCATTCTGTCACAGAGTATTGCAAATTCATTGACCATAGCTATATTGACATTGCGGAATGTATTTTCCAGAAGTTTTGTCATCTCTGCTGACTCTGGAGAGGATAGGGCCTTGACCTCACCTACGACATTTTTATAGAGGAGATATGCAAGTTCTGTTGAGGTTTCGTCAATCCCACCAACCACAACAGGTGTATTGCCAACGGTATATTTTTTATTCCCGGGGTCTACCCTCTCAGGAGAGAATGCAAGAAAGAGGTTTCTACCACCTGTAAGTCCGGACCTTTCCAATATTGGGAGAACAGCCTCCCTTGTAGTCAAGGGAAAGGTGGTAGACTTTAATATGACAAGCTCATCGGAATGGAGAACTGATGTAAGTTTTTCTGATGTAGAGACAATATAAGAGATATCCGGGACCTTGTTTTCATTGATTGGAGTGGGAACACATATCTGGACAACATCACATTCTCTTAGCTCGTTATAATCGGTGCCTGCACTCAGTAGCCCATCTCTAACAAGGGGAGCTAAATCTCTGGAGGGAATATCCTGAATATAACTTTCACCCCTGTTTACAGAGTCCACCCTCTCTTTTTTTCTATCAATCCCCAAAACCCTATATCCCTTTTTCGCAAACGCACAGGCAAGTGGCAGTCCCACATAGCCAAGCCCAATCACTCCTATGAGGGCTTTCTTGCTCTCTATCCGCTCCCTTAACATAGACCATCCCCCCCTTTATAGTAGGCAGTAAGCAGTTATTTGTTATTAGTTATTAGTTATCGGTTATTAGGTCATTAAGGATGACTTTTAGACCTTTTGACCTTTCGACTTTTTGATCTTCTAACCAACTAACTACCTCTTTGAGAACTGGAATCCCTTTCTTGCCTTTGGGTGTCCGTATTTTTTCCTCTCTACCTCTCTCGGGTCTCTTGTAAGCAACCCTTCTTTTCTGAGAATAGGTTTCATATCAGGGTTGATCTCCACAAGTGCTCTTGCTATACCGAGCGATATGGCACCAGCCTGCCCCCTTATTCCACCACCTATAACCTTTGCTCTTACATTATAGTGCCCTGTCATATCTGTAACCTGAAGAGATAATTGCGTGGAGTGTATTAGATCTTCTTTCCCTCCAAAGAACTGAGTCAGTTCTTTCCCATTTACTGTTATTTTTCCATCTCCAGGAATGAGCATTACACGGGCACTAGCCCTTTTACGTCTTCCTGTTTTTAATATTTGTTCCATAGTCCCTCCTTAGAAAATATAGTTTAAAGTTTAGAGTTTTTTGATAACGCGGGATACTCACTACTCACTACTCACTACTCTCAACTCTTCATCAGAATGGGATGAAGTTTGTTCTCTTTTCTATCCTTTTTATAAACCCTACAAGGAGTTTTATGGTATTTAAGAGATCTTCTGTTGATACCAGTTCTACCGGCGTATGCATATACCTGTTTGGGATTGAGACAAGTCCTGTCGCAACCCCCTCCTTTGTTAGCTGTATCACGTTCGCATCCGTGCCTGTTGCCCTTGATATGCCCTCTATCTGATAAGGGACATTCTCTTCCTTTGCTGTTTGGACAAGCATATCAAAGACCTTTGGATTTATATTTGGTCCCCGAACAATAACAGGGCCTTTCCCGACAGTAATCTCGCCTATCTTCTCTTTTTTGGTCTTTGGATAGTCTGTTGCAAAGGTTACATCTATTGCTATACCAACATCAGGCGAGACTCTGTATGTAGATGTCCTTGCACCCCGTAGACCCAGCTCTTCCTGCACAGTAGCAACACCATATACTCCTACCTCGTTCTCTTCTTTTGAAAGGATTTTCAAAGTCTCTGCAACGATAAAAGCCCCAACTCTATCATCAAAACCCCTACCTATTACTCTATCACCCTGTAATTTCTCAAACGAAACCGCCGGAACAGCGGAGTCCCCAACAGAGACCAATTCTTCTGCCTCTTTTTTATCCTTGACCCCTATGTCAATAAAAAGGTCTTCTATCTTTGCCACCTTATCTCTATTCTCTTTCTCTATCTGATGTATCGGTTCTCTTCCAATGGCTCCGAGGACTATTCCCTTATTTCCCTTTATCCAGACTCTTTCTCCAGGCATAAGATGGGTATCTATCCCTCCAATTGTGGAGAAATACAGAAACCCATCTTTATCAATATACTTAATCATATATCCAATTTCATCAATATGCCCTGCAAGCATAACCCTTGGCTTCTTATCTGGATTTATTATGGCGATGGAGTTTCCATGAACATCTCCCTCCACTTTATCAGCGAATCCAGCCACATAATCCTTCCATACCTTCGCAGCCTCTTCCTCAGAGCCGGACGGACTCATTGCATCCAGGAGCTCTTTCAAAAATTCCAGTGCTCTTCTCTCCATATATCCCTCCTTAAAACTCAAAAGGTATTGTGAAAAAACTTAACCACAGACCTGTCCCGTCGAAAGACGGGAGAACACAGAGAATTAAATTTACTCTGCGACCTCTGTGGTTTTCCCTGTTCTTTCATATTCTTTCATACTTTTTTTCACAGTACCATTCAAAAATCCGAAATCCAAAGCACGAAACCCTTCACCCTGTTAGATAGCAAACATCTAACGGGGAATGACCAAAATACAAAATCGATTATACAACACTTTTTAAGAAAAGTCAAGAGAAATCTCTCTTGCAAAGACGCAAAGACGCAATAACAGGTGGAGCATCTTGCTCCATAACACGAAGTGTCTATAACCTTAACTATGGGAAAGCCCTTCTAAACGGTTCAGGGTTCAACGGTTCCGATGTGATTTTATTAACGCATATCTTGGAATTATAACATATCTTTTCTATTTTTGCAAGTTTTTTCTAAATATTCCATCTGTTGCTTTTCAGGACGCAGATTATCAATATTTTTTTGTCCTTAAATTACCATAAGTTATAACAAATTACAATAAATTATAACAAGTTAATTGTTGACATAAGAGAAAAGTTATGGTATAATGTATAGATTGAAAGATAGGAATTAGGAGAACCATCTGGCCCCTAACTACTGATACAGAAGTTGATATGGAAAAAAAGATTCTTATATCTACACTGCTTGATGAATATAGAATAGCGGTCATAGAAGATGATGTCCTTGTAGAGTTCTATATTGAACATCCTGACCTTGTAAAAAGGGTTGGTAATATCTACAAAGGCAAGGTCGTTTCAATAAACCCTGAACTTAACGCAGCATTTGTAGATATAGGAACAGAACGCTCTGCATTTCTCTCCTTCTCAAAAGAGAGAGAGGATATATTAGAGAAAATATCGGAAGAGATATTAGAGGAACGAAAGATGTCAAAGGGAGACGAACTCCTCGTGCAGGTAGTAAAGGAGAAGGTGGGCAGTAAAGGAGAAGGATTGACCCAGTATTGCTCACTCCCTGGTAGATACCTTGTTCTGATGCCTGGGGTAAAACATATAGGGGTATCAAGGAAGATAGTGAACTTGAGAGAAAAATACAGACTTAAGAAGATAGTTAAGGAGATAAGGACTAATGAGTTCGGTGCCATAGTGAGAACCGCTGCACAGGGGGTAGACAGAGACACCCTGAGTCGGGATATGAAAGTTCTTCTTAAGATGTGGAGAAGGCTGGAGGGGATATCAAAGAAAAAGACCGCTCCCTTCCTTCTCTATAAAGATACAGATTTTATAACCGCCTATGTGAGGGATAACCTTGGGCCTGATGTTCATTCTATTATTCTGGATTCAAAGAAGACATACAGGCAAGTCCTGGGCTATGTAAAGAAATTTTCACCAGACTATCTCTCCAAAATAGTCTTACATGATTCCTCTGTCCTGCTGTTTGATCTCTATAAAGTAACCGAAGCATTAAAGAGGAGCTTTGAGAAAAAGATAAGACTTCCCTCTGGTGGATATATAACCATAGAGGAGACAGAGGCACTTGTTGCTGTAGATGTAAACAGTGGTTCATTTAAGGGAAAGAAGTCTCCGGAGATGATGAGTTTTGTGACCAATCTTGATGCAGCCAAAGAGGTTGCAAGGCAGATACGGCTAAGAGATAAAGGGGGGGTCATTGTCATAGATTTTATAGATATGCAGGATGCATTAAATAAGCGAAAGGTGATGAATGCACTGAGAAAGGAGCTGGGAAGAGATAAACTGAGGACCAGAGTTTATGCGATGAGTGAGCTGGGATTGGTGCAGATTACCAGAAAGCGTTCCCGTCTTTCCCTGACCAGGGTTTTGTTTGACTCCTGTCCTGTCTGTGAGGGAAGAGGATACATCCCCTCAATCACGGATATTACATCAAGAATGGAGCAGAGACTTCTTGCCAGTCCCAGGGGTAGTAGAATAAAGATAAGGACAAGAGAAGAGGTTATTTACTATCTGAAAACTGTAGAGTGGGATAGGTTGAAGAAGATAATGAGAATGAAGAGAATCCATATAGAGATGGAATCTTGCTCTGATGTCCACTATGGAGAGATTGATCTATTGACGATTGACAGTTAAAGGCTCTTTTACCTCCTCTCTCTGAAAAAATCCTTCAACAATCTCGAACACTCTTCTTCAAGAATTCCCCCAATAAACTCAAGGTCGTTTTTTCTTATCTTGTACCTAGTCTCAAGTGCTCCCATCAATGGGTCAAAGGCTCCATACACACATTTTTTAATCCTTGAGAGCATAATTGCTCCTGCACACATAGGGCAAGGTTCAAGTGTCACATATAGGACTGCATCTTTCAGTCTCTGGTCTCCTATAAAATTAGAGGCACTGGTTATTGCTATAATCTCTGCATGGGCAGTAGGGTCCCTAAGTGCCTCCACACGGTTATGCCCCCTCCCTATTATTCTATTATCCATCACAATCACTGCACCAACAGGAACCTCTCCCTCGTGTTTGGCAAGTTCTGCCTCTCTGATAGCCTCTTCCATAAATTTGCTCATTCACCCCCTCGCTTCCTCCCCAATCTTCTCTCTGCCCTTTTTCTGAACTCAGAGAATCTCTTGTCCCCCGCCTCTGTCAGCTCAAGTATCCTTAATGCCTCTATCCTGCTTTCTCTCTCTTTTCCTCTATGAATGTATATCTCTGCAAGTTTGTCCCTTGCATAGAGAAGTGGATATAGTGCATCAACCTTCTCAATGAGATGGATGAGCCTTATATATACTTTCTCTGCTTTCTCCCAGTCCTCTTTCCCATAATATGCCTTTGCAAGTGTCCAGGTAAAGGTACGGGAGTCGGGATACTCTTTTAACAACTCTTTTGCGATCTCAATCGCAGGATTCCATGCTCTTTCTTCAATTAAAAGCAGAGCCAACACATTTTTTGCTGCAACATTAGAGAAACGAGCAAAGTTGATCGCTATCTGAAATTTCTCCTCCCAATCATCACTCCCTCCTACGAAAGGAATAGACCTCCTTATTCTGTAGTTTATATACTTGGAAATGCCTATACCTAAATACGCATCATACAGTCCAGAATCCAGGGCAATTGCTCTCTCCAAAGCCCTAAACCCTTTAATGCCATCCTCTAACATCCCAAGAATATCTCCGGTGCTGTATCTATAAAAACCTCTACCCATAAGTGCACTCCCTCGCCAGAGATATGCCCAGGGATCTTCATTCTTTTTCAATATGGAATCTACTTTTTTCAGTGTTGTATCTATATATGCGAAAAACTTATCCTCAAGAGAACTGGTCCCCATATCAGTCATATATGCAGAGTAGAGTGTAGATAGAAAAAAGTATGGGGCAGGGCTTTCAGGGTATCTATCACGGGCTTCAAAAAATATAGCCTCTGCCTCACTATATCTCTCATGGTAGCTCAGATCAATCCCATAAAGAAGGAGTGAATCCAGTGTGGAAAATGAAAAGATGAGAGCAAGTAGGAGCATATTGACTGAACTCTAATTAGTTTCAGGTGAAAAAAATATTGAAAATCGCAAATCTCAAGCACCAAATAACAAACAAATTACAAAAAACAAATCACAAAATTCAAACAAATCCCAAATTATAAATCACAAATTACAAATAACAAATTTC
>CAYRBN010000005.1:0-4952 GCA_964422625.1 uncultured bacterium
GTTATTAGTTATTTGTTATTAGTTATTTGTTATTAGTTATTGGATTTGATAAATCAAATCCCTACATCTAACCAACTAACCAACTAACATCCTTCATCCTTGCTCCCCCTGTCACCCGACACCAGCCACCAGCCACCTGATATAAGGTTTATTATCAAGTTTACATAATGTTCATTTTATTCACCTTACCTCTCCTGATGATAGTCCATAGTCTTGCTTTGTGTGTCGTATTATTTTTTTTGATTTTTAGCTTGCCAAGATTGGGTTTTTGTGGTATAATTAGCCCTTGGTGAAAAAATGGTTAGGACGCAGATTCACCCTGTTAAATAAAGTCACCCTATAGCAACACTCTGATACTTGAATTAAGTTATTTAACAGGGTAAACCCCGTTAGAAACTTATTTCTAAACGGGGTGAGAACGCAGATGGACAGGATATGTAGGGGTAGGGTGCTTGCCCTTGCCCAATAGGGTAACCGCAAGGGTTACCCCTACAATTAAAAAACAAAACAAAAAGTTATTCACCTGATACTACATTATGTTGGTTCTTGGGATAGATGAGGTTGGTAGAGGTCCTGCGATAGGGCCTATGATTGTTGCGGGGGTTCTCTATGATATCACGATAGAGAAAAGACTGGTAGAGATGGGCGTTCGGGATTCAAAGAAATTGTCTCGGACAAAAAGAGAACTTCTTGAAAAGGAGATAAAAAAAATTGTCCAGGGATACTGGATAGATACAATCTCCGTCCAGACAATGGACAGAAGAAACCTTAACTCGCTTGAGATAGAATCCTTTATCTCAATAATCAATAAGAGCTCTGCGGATAGCGTATTTCTGGATGCGCTTGTGCAGAAAACTAAAATAGATAAGCTTACTAAAAAGATGAAGGATAGTGTGGGAAAGAGGCTGTCAATCACTGCTCTAAATCATGCGGATGAGATATATCCCTGTGTTAGTGCGGCGTCTATACTTGCAAAGGTTGAAAGGGATAGAATAATAAGTAATCTTCGGACAATCTATGGAGATTTTGGTTCTGGCTATCCAGGTGACGAGAAGACAAAAAGATTTATTAGAGAATGGCACAAATTTCCCCAGATAGTTCGTAAAAGATGGCGACCTGTAAGGGAAGCAATGGTAAAACAGGGCAGGATTATGATTGTAGGAACAAGAGATACGGGTAAAACAGCCCTTGCAAAAGATATCTTAAACATTGCAGTTGATAGGAACATGTTGGTTGGTGTATTGGACCTTGACATTGGGCAAGCACATATAGGACAATTAGGAACACTTGGATTTGGCATATCTGATAAGAGAATAAGAAAATTAGAGAGTATATCTTCTCTTATTGAATATCCGGTATTCAGCCTCTCCCCCATCGGCTCTGATGAGAGAATATTTAAAGGAATAAAGTGGATTATGAAGAACCTGCCCTTTCTTGATCTTCTTGTCGTTGATACATCAGGAGATATGAGAGATAGACAGTTTCTAAAAGGGATTTTAGATATTATAAAGCCAGATAGTGTTATATCACTTGAAAAAGAAGGAGATGAGAATTTCCAGGATGTGGTTTCTAATTTCCAGCTAAGGATCTATCCAATACCAGTATATAAAAAATGAAAAAGGACTCTAAGTAGGGACAAGATTTACCCTGCCCAATAAATCAAGATTTGATAAATCAAATTCCTACGAAAAGATTCTTATAATATCGTTCATTGTAACATATAGCATAAGCAGTATCAGGAGAGCAAAACCAAGTCCTGCTATTATAGAGACAACCTTCTGCGAAAGTGGTCTTCTTTTTATCTTCTCTATCAAGGTTAGTAAAAGATGACCGCCATCAAGTGGTGGGAAAGGAATCAGATTCAGGATTGCAAGCTGGCAGGAGAGAAATGCCATAAAAGAGATGAAGGTCCAGGGTCCCCAAGCCAAAGATTGTCCTGCAAACCGAACAATTGAGATTGGACCACCAAGATGTCTTGCAGTCATCCTTCCAATAATAAGCTGTCTCAAAAACGAAACTGTGAGATATATAGTATGCCCCACATCCTTTACACCCTGATAAAATGAATATAGCCCAAGCCCTCTCCTTTTAGTATAGACTGCAGCACCTATCATCCCTACTTTCTTCAACTCTCCATCAATTACTGTCTCTCTCTCCTCGGGTATCAGAGATGTCGTCAGTGGCTTCCCCTGGCGATTAAACAGGAAAATTAGGCTATCATTCGCACTTTTCTGTATGATACCAACCATATCCTCCCAGCTATCTACTTTTACTCCATTAATCTGAATCACCCTATCTGCTCGCATCAAACCCGCTTTACAAGCAGGAGAACCACTTTCAATATGACCTAAAATAGAAGGAACAAGAGGGATTATGCTATCTATGTAGCAGGAGAGAATAGAGACTGAAATGGTATCGTCTCCCCTCTCAATATTTAGTATAGTCTCTATCTCATCCCTCTGGGTTTTTGTAACATCCCACCAATCTGAGACATCTGTTCCCTGTATAGACAATATTTCATCGCCTTTCAAAAGAGTGGTGGCTTCTGGAGCATCCTGGATAACCGTTGTATCTATTACCCCAACCCCATAAAAGAGATTGACACAGGAATAGAACAGAATTGCAAGAATAAAATTGCTGACAGGCCCAAAGAGGATAACCTTTGCCCTGATATTAGCTGACTTTGAGCAAAACTCTCCCTCACTCCCCGATGCAGTCATCCTCTCCTCTCCTGCCATCTTTACATAACCTCCTAAAAGGAGCAATCTGATACTATATTCTGTTTCGTTCCTTTTTAGCCTAAAAATTCTTGGACCGAATCCCAATGAGAATTCAAGAACATCAATACCTGAACGTTTTGCAGCAAGGAAATGTCCAAGCTCATGTGCGATTATAAGAATAGAGAGCGCTATTATGGCAGGTAAAATACTAACTATAGGCATATAACCTCCTCTGTCTCTCTTCTTGCCCATGTGTCAGCCTCCTCTATCTCAGCAAGAGAGGGATTGTTTAGAACAGTATGTCTTGCCATCACTTTCTCTATGATCTCTGGAATCTCTGGTAGGGTGATTACTGTTTTTAGAAATGAGCTGACACAGACCTCATCTGATGCAGATAGAACCGCTGGCAGGGTTCCACCAATAGATATTGCCCTGTATGCAAGAGAGAGGCAGGGAAATTTCTCCATATCAGGAACCTCAAATTCAAGTTTACGAAGCTTTGTAAGGTCAAGATTCTCTGTCATAGATGGATATCTATGTGGATATGTGAGTGCATACTGAATTGGCAATCTCATATCAGGGGACGAGAGCTGGGCAAGAACTGCTCCATCAGAAAACTTTACAAAAGAATGGACTATTGATTGTGGGTGTATCACGACCTTTATCCTCTCAGGAGGTATCCCAAAAAGTCTTACCGCTTCTATCACCTCCAGTCCCTTATTCATCAGTGTGGCAGAATCAACCGTTACCTTCTTGCCCATCTTCCATACAGGATGTTCAAGTGTCTCCTGTGGGGTTATATACTTGTCCATCCCTCTTTTTCTAAATGGACCACCAGATGCGGTAAGAATAATCTCATCCACATACTTGCTATTATCTATTATACATTGATGTATTGCTGAAAGCTCAGAGTCTATGGGCACTATCTCGGCATTATATTTCTTTGCAGTCTCCATCACAATCTCTCCATAAGATACGAGTGTCTCCTTATTGGCAATACATACACGTTTTCCCTGTTTAAGGGCACTCAAGGTAGGATAGACACCTTCTGCTCCAACAACTGCATTGACCAGTATATCGTATTCTGTCTCGGCAATTTTTAGAAGTCCCTCTCTTCCCTTAACCACCTTAACTTTGTCAAAAGAGAGAGAGGCTGAGTCATCACCAATAGAGACAATATCAGGAGAAAACTGCTCTACCTGTTCCCTCAGTAGTTCCACATTCCTATTAGCAGAGAGTGCTACTACTCTATAGTCATCTTTAAGATGTGAGATAACCTGAAGGGTGAGGACCCCTATAGAACCTGTGGAACCAAGTATGGCGACTTTATACATAAGCTCAGTCTCTTATTTCTCTCCTTTTAACCATTCCTTGTCCAGAGCATATTTTTGAGAAGTCCATTCAATTATACTGTCTGGAATTTTTGCTCCTATCTTTTCAAATTTTTCATATCTCTCAGGTGACATATCAATAGAGTTTGCAAATTCTTCCATTGTTAAGCCTAATCTACTCCTCAGATACCAGAGTCTTTGTGGTGCACCGTCGCGATTGCATTTTATATCTTTCCAATATCTTATCTGTTCCCTGGAGTAATAACTCTCTATCCATAGAAGCATCTGAGTCAGTTTTTGCAATCTTTTTTCATAAATATTCATATCTCTTCAAAAGGTAAAATTAACAGCAGAAACCGCAGAGTAGGGACACGATTTATCGTGTCCACTAACTGTTGGGTTTGATAAATCAAAGCCCTACTTTGTGCCCTCTGCGATTTACTCATAAAATTTACATAACCTCCTCAAGGTTTTTAACATCCCTTACATCGGTATCTCTACCTGCTTTCTTCTTTAAGTCAATGAGCATCTGTTTGGTAATAACAGGAACTTTAACCCCTTCAATCTCTATCTCCTTTTTTCAATTTTTTGGTAATCATAAATCAGAGCAACATCCAGGGCATAATTGTCTTCTGGATCTCTAAAGTTTATCACCTTTGCATCTTTCTTCTCTATCCATTCTTTCCGTTTTTTCTTATCTATTAATTCTGATGGGGCAATTGGCACAAGGGGACTGAGATGAAATTCCTTCAGGACTTTCACAAATTTTTCCACATTCATCGGAGAGAAATCAAGGACAATATCAAGGTCAAAAGTTGCCCTTAACACCCATGTAATATTGCTGCAACACCACCGATTATGATATAATCTATTTTCTCTTCAGCCAATCTACGAACTATTG
>CAYRBN010000005.1:5052-26242 GCA_964422625.1 uncultured bacterium
ACACCACCGATTATGATATAATCTATTTTCTCTTCAGCCAATCTACGAACTATTGCAAAAAATGGTGGAAGATGCAGCATAGATATCCTCAGTAATAAAGAGCAGTCTCAAAAAGATTTAATTTACCTCGTTCTATTTTCTGGTCGGGAAAGTCGTAAGATCTGATAAGTGAACCATCATCTGCGTAATAGTCCACCGTAATATCATATACTCCAGGAACAATTTCAAATTCTCCTATATAGCATTTACCAGGCATTGTGTTCCAGGTGCGCAAATCAGCCTTCTCAGTAGCACCCACAGCAATATCTACAAGAGATCTCTTCAAAAAGGCAATCCCTGCGTCATCGCCTTCTGTCAGTTCTTTCTTGGCAAGATGTGATGTTAGTCCTTTCATTATGGTGCGAGTAATAGATTTGAGATAGATAATAGGTTCTCTTAACTTATAAGTCTCTATAGCTACCTCTGAGATGTCCTCCAATAACTGCAAGCTTCCAACCTCTCTTCCATCCACTCGGACACCAATTGAACCAATTTTTGATGGTCGCCTCTTGATAAAAGGAAGGGCAAATTTGAAGTGATAGCCCGCGCTTACAGGAAATGGAAAAATATCTAAAAGTGCTTCCTCGCTGTAGGTATCGCTGGTATATACCAAAACCATATTTTCCTCTGTATGAATATATAAAACCCTCTCGTGCTTTTTGGGCCCCCACCCGGCAAACGCAATGAAATTCAGCCTTGCCTTTTGAGCAGGAGACAACGCCCTATCCACTGCTTCTGGTATAGGGAAGTTGTAGATATGGGATTGGGTCTGCCATGCCTCTTTGATCTTATTCTGGTCAATTCTGCTGTTGTCAGGCATCCTTTTAGCGCGGTAGAAGAGCATGCTCAGATACCTTGCAAGAGCACTATTATGAAACCTACTCTCTCCTAATTTGAAACTGGCTATTTTATCATCAGATCTATTATAGGTATTAACCAGTTCTTCATACTTATAGGCAAGAATCTTCAGTTTTTCATCAAGCCTTCTTATTTCAACCATTGCAGCATCAAGGTTGCCCTTATGGTAGTAATTGAGTGCTTTCAGGATATTAAGATAGAGGTTCTCATAATCTTCTCCAGCATATTCCATTACATTGTCAGAAAGAAGAAAAGATGCAGCGCCTCTGGATATGCTCCTGGTAAAAAGTTCTTCTATTGTCCTATCGGCATGCTCAAGATAGAGATTACTCTTTTTATAGTCTCCCTTCCAATGCAGAACCGTGCCTCTGTCCAGATAATAGAGGACCCGATTATTTTTACCATAAATTTTCTCCTTATGAGATTCAATAATCAGAGATGCATCGCCATACTGCCCTTGTTTCATTCTGGATGTGAGATCATTATAGAATCTTCTCCGTATGCCGAAAGTTGCACAACCAAGAACCAGTATTGTTATTATCAACACCCTCTGCACACACCACCTATCCTTCATCCCTCATCAAAGACAGTTATTAGTTATTGGGTTATTGGATTTGATAAATCAAATCCCTACATCTAACAAACCAACCAACTAACCAACTAATATCCTTTATCCTTTATCCTTTATCCTTTATCCTTTATCTCTTACCATCCATGCCTGGGTCTCTCTATATATTTTTTGATCTCCTTACTGCCGATCCATACTTTTTCATTCGTTTCCATATTTACCAGCTCAAGGTCCGTCTGATAAAAGATAACTTTTCTGCCCGGGACAGCGTCTTCTATTGTCCTGATTGCTCCCTGAAGCATAAAATCTGCACCCAGTTCAGCCGCAAGTCTCTTAGCGGTCTCCTCACAGGCATACTGTTGATGGTCTAACCTCTCATCCCTTATCTCATCCCTTATCCCTTTTGCTGCGACGAATCTAACCATGCCAGAATTGATAAGTTCTCTCTCTACATCCGTCACAAATGTCCCAATAGCAATATGTTCAGTGGTCAGATTACGGATTGTCCCCACGATTACAACAGGCTCTCTCTCCTGTTCAGTATAGAAATTAGTTAGCCAGACTCGTGAGAGTGCATCCTGAATCATCTCTTCTGCTACCAGTCTGGAATCTGTATCATTCCACTGTCCACTCAGATCCATCTGACTCTCTACATCTATCCTTTCTACTCTTGTTGCACATGAAATAAGCACTGCACATATCGTCAACGAAACTATCCGCCACATACGATACCTCCTTGTATAGGGTTAGAGTTTAAAGTCTGGTTGAAAGTCTTATATGGAGTTTTCCATCTAAGACCCTATCCCCTCTTCCTAAGCCATAGTCAATATTCCATCTCCCAATCGGAGTTGGAAATGATGTCCCTATCCCCTTTCCAAGAATGAATATACCATCATTACTCTCTGCATAACCTAGATCCAGAAACGGAAAGAGTATAATCTCTCCAAATCTAAATCTATACTCAATATTACTCCAGAGACCTATTTTACCTATTATCTCTCCCTCGTCATAGCCCCGGACCCTATTTGCTCCACCTATTCTGACAAGGTCGTATACAGGTATGGTATCTAAAAGATTAATCTCCCCTGACAATGAAAAAAAGAGGTTCTGGTTCTTAACTGTCTTGAATAATCTTTCTAATCTTCCTTCTACTCTATTTATCCCTCTTGAACCATATCTGGTGGAGAGGCTAATATCCACATCATCTCCTCTATATTGGACACCCGCTATCCCATACCATTCACTTGTGCCAGGAATTACACGGTTCCACTCCATACCAATCTTCAGTGTAAGCTCATATAGAGGTGAAAACAGAATAGAACTATTAGCTTTAGTCACTATGTATAGGGTATCAAAGACCTCATTATCCCCCAGAAGAACAAGGTCCAGAGGATAACCAAATAGCCAGGGTTCTTTATAAGATACCTGTATTCTCGTCTGGTTGTCAGGATATGATGAGTAAAGTCCGGAAAAACTCCTGCCAGTTCCAAAAAGATTTTGAACATTTACATCAAGAAAGCCTGAAAGCCTTCTTTTGCCATAGCCAAGAACTCCCTCCACAGACGAGGATGGTTCTTCTTTTATCCGAACAAGGAGAAATCCTCTACCAGAACCTATCTCATAACTGACAGGAGTTATTGAGATAACTCTGAGAAACCCGAGCCTATCAATCCTTGTTTTTGCCCTTTCTATATAAGATGGGTTGTATATTTCTGATCTTACCCTGAACTCTCGCCTTATAACATCTTCTCTTGTGGAGATATTTCCCTCTACCTTTATCTCCTCTACAAAAAACCTTACTCCTTCATCTATATTTATCACAAATGAGATACTACTATCTTCCAGATGGAATCTGGAGGGCCTTATAGAGACAAATGGATGACCTGCGGATTCATATTTTAAGAGTAGCCGTCCAATACCAGATTCAATATCTTCCTTTGTGAATGAATGAATATCAAGTATTTCCAGGATCTCCTCATCATTAAACAGGGTGTTTCCCACTACCTCTATCCTGTTAATGGAAGGGGTATAATCAGCAGGAGAGACTATTACTTGAAGAAAAAGAAGAAACATACTGACTTTTAGACCCCTTGCCTATTTAGTGTCCGGGGAATAACTTTTTGTTTCGTTTTTTAGGACGCAGATTGTAGGGGTAACCCTTCCGGTTACCCTATTGGGCAGGGGCAAGCCCTGCCCCTACATATCCTGTCTATCTGCGTTTATCTGCGTCCTAAAAAGAACCATTTTTTCACAGCTAACTATTTCTCCGGAACCAGATACATATATATCTCATCCACAGGGTCTATCTTTATCGGTTTCCATCCCTTGAGTCTCCAGATATATGAGACAACCTTTGTTCCTGGAGATAGTTCTTTCTCAAATTTTGGTATGAGCATCTCGTTTCCCTTTGTGAACAAAAAAATCATTACGCAAGTTGCCTCATCTATAGGAAACTTCATAAAGTTCCCAAATCTAACCCTTACCCTTCCCATGCCCAGAAAGAATGCCCTGATGTATGCAACCAGAAATCTCAATGGATCTGCTTCTATACCAACCGCGTTTGCTCCAAATTCTCTTGCAGATGTAAGAACAATTCGCCCATCACCGCATCCCAGGTCATATACTATATCATCTTCACCTGTCTCGGCCATCGCAAGCATCTTCTTAATAATTCTGGTTGGTGTTGGGTCATATCCTGCTCCTATTATAAGTGTCCAGTACTTCCAGATATGATAGAGTGCAACTGAGACTATGCAGGCAAAAATGAGCAGTAAAACGATTCTCAGCATCTTTAAAAGATTGGAGTCTGTTGGTCGGGGAGACTGGATTTGAACCAGCGACCCCTGGCCCCCCATGCCAGTACGCTACCAACTGCGCCACTCCCCGATTGGAATAATCTAACTACTCTCTTCAAACATCTTCACTATCTCTATAATGCCTTCTCTTATCTGTTCAAGTCTTGCCACCAGATTTTCCTTTCTCTCCCTCTTCAATTCTTCAAACCTTTTCTTTACACCCTTTATTGCATACCCTTTCTCGTAGAGAAGTTCCTTTATGAGCAGAAGGTCGTCTATATCCTTTTTCTGATATAGCCGTCGTCTTCCTCTTTTCTTTGGCTCAAGCTTGAATTCCCTTGCCCAATATCGGACTGTGTGAGGTTTAACACCTAATATATCTCCAACCTCACCTATTGAATAATATAGCTTCACTATTAGATATATTATAACACAAAACTTTACTCTTGTCAAGGAAAAAATTATTAGTGAATAGTGAATGGTAAATAGTGAATAGGTGTTTGGGTTGAATCAGATTGGTAATGCAACCCGTGCTGTTAGGAGTTACCTCCTGACAGCCTCCCCCCTATTGTCAGAAGTTGCTTCTATCCGTCTGGAGGGAACTCCCGACGGCACGGTATAAGAGAGTTAAAATAAAAGATGGAGTGGCTTGCTCCATAATGGATGTGAGGCTGGAAGCCTTACCTGTAGGTGTCTTTTGTGGTTTAAGCTATAATTTTCTATGTAATAAAAAAAAAATCATTTTTTTCTTGACATTCCTATAAAGATATGTTATAATAGAAATTAATGAATGGAATTTTATTATCTATTCTGCTATCTATCTCCCCTCCGGGTACTCCCAGGGCAGACGATACACCGAATGACGCCGGGGGGTCTATAATAGTTGAATGGGAGCTCTCTATTGACGACCCCCTGCTCAAAGGCTACGAGATCTTTAGAAGTGAGCTGCCCGACACGGAATTTACTAAGGTTGGCTATGTTGGACGAGGAATAGCAAGATTCCGTGATATAAAGGATATAACTAATGGGGTGAACTACTTCTATAAGGTAAGGGGGGTGGATAGAGAACTAAAATATACCGAGTTTTCCCCTGTATCTCTTCCTGCAGTGGCATCTTTCCAGTGGTTCCATAGAGGAAAGGTGAATACTCTTATAGCGGTTTTTCTATTTACAGCATTCGTTCTATATTTTGTTAGCCTTGCACGAAAAGGTAAGAACTTCTTTATCAGAAAGATGGCAGGACTTGATGCACTTGATGAGGCAGTCGGAAGGGCAACTGAAATGGGTAGACCTGTTCTGTATGTACCTGGACTCGCAACTATGGGAGCTGTTGCAACCATAGCATCTATTAACATACTCCAGAGAGTCTCTAAGAAGGTTGCAGAATATGATACACCCCTTATCGTTCCGAATAGAGATCCCATTGTCTATATGGTTGCAAGGCAGGTTGTAAAAGAGGGATATATGGAGGCAGGAAGACCTGATAGCTTCAATCAAGATAATGTTTTCTTCGTCACCGAGAGCCAATTTGCTTATGCTGCTGCTGTTAATGGTATAATGTTAAGGGAGAAACCAGCGACAAATCTTTTCTTAGGGATGTTCTGGGCAGAGTCGCTTCTTCTGGCAGAGACAGGGAATATGACAGGCGCTGTCCAGATAGCAGGCACAGATTCGGTAACACAATTGCCGTTTTTCGTTACTGCCTGTGATTACACAATTATAGGAGAGGAGCTATATGCGGCGTCTGCCTATCTTGCAAAGGAACCTGTGCTTACTGGCAGTATAAAGGCACAAGACTGGGGAAAACTGGTAATACTGGCTCTTATAATAGCCGGGATTATAGGAACCCTGGTTGGTTATAATTTCGTCGCAAACATCCTCGCCTAATACCCCTCCCCAAAAAAGGATAAAGGATAAAAGACCAAATCAAAGCATTCAGTACTTTCTCTCTTAGCTTCAGCCTACAGCCTATCGTCAGTTTTTTGACAGTGCCATACTATAACAAAGGAGGAATATGCCAGAGTATAGGGTACCTCGTATAAACAGTGTGCTTATCACCGGTAATCTCACTTTTGACCCCGAACTCAAATATATATCTGATGGACAGGCAGTTCTTAACTTCTCTATAGCATCAACGAGACGCTACCGGGATAAAGCAGGAGAATGGCAAGATGATACTACCTTTGTAAGGGTTACTGCATGGAGGGACCTTGCCGAGAGGATGGGAGAAAGATTACATAAGGGAAGTGCGGTATTCGTAGAGGGACGTCTCCAGAGCCGTTCATGGGAGACACCTGAGGGAGAGAAGAGGTCTGCGATAGATATAGTAGCAATAAGGATACAGGACCTGACAAAGAGAGAGGCAGAGGGAGGCCCACCAGCAGAAAAACCCAGTGAGAAAACAGATGATGATGAGGCTCTCCCCTTTTAGTATAGTGGTCCGAAGTCCTAGGTCCGAGGTCTGCGGTTTTTAGAGTAGATATTTTAGGTTGTGTCAATTTTATGAATAAACCGCGGAGGGCACAGAGAGAGCGGAGAGAGATAGAAAAAACGGTATGGCAATAGCAAACATTGTTATTATGGACATTTCTATGTAGTAGCGGAACTTCAGTTCCGCTCATAGAGAGAGTTTAGAGGTGTTGTAGGAGCTACGGCCTCTACAGTTAATTTTACATAACAATATTTTAGCATGGAGGAGCTATGCGTAGTTATGAAAACATCGTCATTTTTGCACCAACCCTTGAAGAAGATATAATAGAAAAAGAACTGAAAAAAATAGAGGCTATGGTCCAAGAGCATAAAGGAGAAGTTGGTTCCATTGATAGATGGGGAAAGAAAAAACTTGCATACCCTATAAAAAAGAGTGAAACAGGATATTATGTTCTCCTCAACCTTGAACTTGAGCCAGAAACAGTAAAGATGCTTGATACTGAATATAAGCTGAATCAGAATATCTTGCGACATAGCATTATAACAAAGGAGGAATATGCCAGAGTATAGGGTACCTCGTATAAACAGAGTGCTTATCACCGGTCATCTCACTGCTGATCCTGAACTCCGATATACACCTGATGGACAGGCAGTCCTTAACTTCCAGATAGGCTCAACAAGAAAATACCGGGATAAAGCAGGAGAATGGCAAGATGATACTACCTTTATGAAGGTTGCTGTATGGAGGGACCTTGCGGAGCAGATGGGAGAAAGATTACATAAGGGAAGTGCGGTTTTCATAGAAGGACGACTTCAGAGCCGCTCATGGGAAACACCCGATGGACAGAAAAGATCGGCACTATATATACAAGCGCGGCGTATACAGGACTTAACAAAAACAAGGGAAGGAGGCTCGGAAAAAGAACCTACAGAAAGTGGAGAAAAGAAAGAAGGCAACGAGCCCCTATCGTTTTAATGGTAAAATTTCAAATCACAAGCACCAAATAACAAACAAATTCTAAATCTCAATATCTAAATACTAAACCTGTTTTGAACATTGGAATTTTGGTCATTGTGGTTTGCCTGCTCCGCACATAAGCTTATGTGCGGGGTGAAAAATTTGTTATTTGTGATTTGGTGCTTGAGAATATATGGAGGTTGTATGAACAGAGCTTGCTATTTCTGTAAAAACAGAGAGGTTGTAGATTACAAAACTACACAGATTTTAAGAAAATTTATGACCCCATCTAACAAGATAATGCCAAGACGACTAACAGGTCTCTGTGCAAAACACCAAAGGGCATTAACAAAAGCAATAAAGAACGCAAGGATTATTGCATTACTTCCATTTGTTCCAGAGTAGAAACATCAGTAATCGGTTATCAGTTATCGGTAAAGACCACCGGACACCGGAGGAAGTATGAAAATCATACTGACAAAAGATGTGGAAAAATTGGGCTCCGAGGGAAAGATTATAGAGGTAAAAGATGGATATGCAAGAAACTATCTTATCCCAGAAGGTCTTGCTTCTCGTTATAGTTCTTCTAACTTTAGAATATATGAAGAGAAGAAGAGGGCACAAGAACGAAAGGATAGGAAAGAGGAGTTCAAAGCAGAGGCAGTGAAGAACAAAATAGAATCTCTCTCTATTACTATACCAATGGAGGTAGGTGAGGGAGATAAAATCTTTGGCTCGGTTACTCCCAGACTCGTATCAGAGACACTTCTGAAAGAAGGACACAAAATAGAACACAGAGATATAATTATAGATGAACCTATAAAGGAACTTGGTGTCTATACCATAAAAATCTGTCTCCACCCAGAAGTTTACGCAAATCTTAAGGTATGGGTAGTCTCCAAAGAGGAAATTTAATAGAATTAGAACTGGATGGGGTCTACATTGATAGGGTTCTTGATGCTCCTATCTTATTCCTGAAAGAACGAGATGGGGAACGTATTCTTCCAATCTGGATAGGGCCATCCGAGGCAATGGCAATATTACTCGCCACCCAGGGTCAGATTACGGAACGACCAATGACACACGACCTTATAAAGGTGATTGTAGAGACACTTGGTGGAAATGTGCAGAATGTGGTTATTCAAGAGATTAAAGATGGCACATTCTATGCCAGAATACGAATAACAAGAGGGGATTCCATATACGAGATAGATGCCAGACCATCTGATTCTATTGCTATTGTCTTAAGGTTTGGTGGAGGTATATTTGCAGAGGAGAGTGTTATTGAGAAGGGTGGTAGTTTTACCCTGGACCAGGGGCTCAAGAAAAACCTTGAGAAACTGACACCAGAAACATTTGGCAGGTCTAAATTATGAATGAAAGATACACACCAAGGGTTATAAAGATTCTCTCAATTGCAAGAAATGAAGCAATAAGACGAGAGAATGATTCCATTGATAGTGAGCATATACTGCTTGGAATTATTAAGGAGGGTGGTAGAGTCGTTGCAAACCTGTTCAGGAGATTAGGAATTGACCCAGATGATATAATAAAGGAGATAGAGTCGACCCACGAAGAGAGAGGTGATTCAATTTTTCTCTCCATATCTCCTGTGTTCAGTGAAGATGCACAGTCAGTTTTGGAAAGAGCCAGGAGTGAGGCAGAAGAGCTTGGGCACGAATATATAGGTGTTGAACATCTATTGCTTGCAATGACCTCTGTTCCATCATCCGGAGCATTTCAGATATTAACATCCTTTTCTATTGATAGAGACACCTTAGAGAAAGCAATTTTGAATCTAATAGACACACCAAAAACCAGGGACAGGAAAAAGGCAAAAACTCCTGCCCTTGATTTCTTCACAAGAGATATTACAAAGCTTGCATCCGAAGGGAGGCTGGATCCAATCATAGGAAGAAATGACGAGATAGAGCGTGTGATCCAGATTGTCTGCAGAAGAAAGAAGAACAATCCTGTTCTGATTGGTGAACCAGGTGTTGGGAAGACTGCAATAGTTGAGGGCATAGCAGAGAGGATTGTTCAGGCTGGGGTCCCCCCCCTGCTCTTGAACAAGAGATTACTTGCCCTTGACTTATCACTCGTTGTTGCAGGAACAAAATATAGAGGACAGTTTGAAGAAAGACTGAAGGCAATACTACATGAAATAAAGACCCAGAAGAATGTCATACTCTTTATAGATGAGCTCCATAGCCTTGTCGGTGCTGGGGCAGCAGAAGGGGCAATAGATGCCTCAAATATGCTTAAACCAGCACTTGCATCTGGAGAGATACAATGCATAGGCGCCACGACCCTTACTGAATATAGAAGGTATATTGAGAAAGAAGGAGCACTTGAGAGGAGATTCCAGCCTGTTATAGTAGCACCACCCGATAGAGAGGTAACCTTAAATATCCTCAAAGGACTAAAGAAAAGATACGAGGAATATCACAATGTCCTATATACGGAATCCGCACTCAGAGATGCAGTTGAACTCTCGGACAGGTATATTACAGAAAGATTTTTACCTGACAAGGCAATAGATGTGATTGATGAGGCAGGAAGCAGAGTCAAATTGACAGGGGTAGGGTCTCGGGAGATTATAAGGATTAAAAAGAAGATACAAGAGCTCTCTCAAGAGAAAAAAAAGGTGGTTAGCCAACAGAATTATGATCTTGCCACAAAATTTCATGAGGAGCAGAAAAACCTTGAAAAGAGATTACATTCTTTAATAGAGGGGCGCGGAAGTAAGAGATCACGGGTCACAGTAGAGGACATAAGAAGGGTTGTCTCATTGTGGACAGGGGTTCCGCTTACTCGCATTGAAGCAAAAGAGCAGGAGAGACTGGTCCAGATGGAGAAAGAACTTGAGAAGAAGGTAATCGGTCAAAAAGAGGCAATAAGGGTTATAGCAAAGGCAATAAGGAGGGCACGAGCAGGATTGAATGACCCAAAGCGTCCAATCGGTTCATTTATATTTATTGGACCCACCGGGGTCGGAAAGACATATCTTGCAGAGAAGTTGGCAGAATTCCTTTTTGATAACGAGGCTGCCCTTATCAAATTTGATATGAGTGAGTATATGGAGAGGTTCAACCTATCAAAGCTGATAGGCGCTCCACCCGGATATGTTGGATACGATGAGGGGGGACAGTTGACTGAGAGGGTGAGGAGAAGACCTTATTCTGTCATACTCTTTGATGAGATAGAGAAGGCACACCCGGATATCTTTAATATTCTTCTCCAGATACTTGAGAATGGCACCCTTGCAGACTCATACGGAAGGCATATAGATTTCAAAAATGCCTGCATAATCCTTACCTCAAATATAGGGACAAGGGAGATGGGACGTGAAATAGGATTTGGAGCTGGAACAAAAAAGGAAGATAGAACAGCATTTCTTACAGGAGAGGTAAAGAAGGTATTCAGGCCCGAGTTCTTAAACAGAATAGATGAGATTGTTGTGTTCAAATCCCTTGGTAGGGCTGAGATGGGAGAGATAGTTGATATTCTGATTGAAGAGGTAAGAGATAGGGCAAAAAAGAAGGGGGTGAGGCTTGAGTTAACCAAAGAGGCAAGAGAACTTCTTATAGAAAATGGGTTTGACCCGACCTATGGAGCAAGACCTCTCAAACGAACAATTCAAAGACTCTTTGAAGACCCTCTTTCAGAGAAACTTCTCATATCAGGAAAGGGACGAATAACCGTTGACAGAGACGGTGATACTCTCAAGTTTATCCCATCCCCTACCCATATCCCCACGATTGTGGAAAAGGTTTAAAACAGACTCTAAAAAGACCAGAGACATAAGACCAGAGACAGGTGACCTTGTTGTTATAAAATGTGCTGGTCTTTAGTCTTCGGTCTTTTGTCTTCAGTCTAAATTCATGTGTGGAATAGTAGGTATAGCTGGTAATAGTGATATCTCAAAGGAGCTATTTGTGGCTCTTTTGTCACTACAACATCGTGGGCAGAACTCTGCTGGTATATCTACTTATGATGGGGAGAGGTTTTATACAAAAAAGGGCAATGGCCTGGTCTCACAACTCTTCTCAGGGAACTCACTTTCAAGACTGAAGGGCAGAGAAGGTATCGGACATGTTAGGTATCCAACAGTGGGAAGTGGTGATGAGGAGGACGCTCAGCCATTCTTTACAAACTCTCCTTTTGGTATTGTGATGGCACACAATGGCAATGTTGTGAACTACTTTGATCTGAAAAATAGGCTTGGTAAGAAGAGACATCTAAACTCGTTCTGTGATGTAGAGGTTCTTTTGAATATATTTGCAGACAATCTTGGAAAAGATCCCTTTGAGGCAGCAAGAGCAATAATGGACATCACGACTGGTGCCTACTCGGTTCTATCTATAATAGCAGGGCAAGGGCTTTTTGCCTTCAGGGACCCTTATGCAATAAGACCCCTGATATTCGGGAAAAAGGGAGATGGCTATATGTTTGTATCAGAAAGCGTAGTTCTCCAGATTCTCGGTTATCAGATTATAGGAGACCTCAAACCAGGTGACGGAGTTCTGATAGACCAGAAAGGAAAGGTTCTACAGAAGATAATAAAGCAAGGTGAGGGTCTTCCTGCTCACTGTATATTTGAGTATATCTACTTTGCAAGACCTGAATCCAGTCTGGATAGTATATCTGTATATCAGGCAAGGCTCTCTCTTGGAAGAGAACTTGCAAAAGAGGTGAGGAGAAAGGGAATAAAACCAGATGTGGTTGTTCCAATTCCAGATACCTCAAGACCACAAGCAATTGCACTTGCCGAGGAGCTCAGAGTTCCATACCGTGAGGGACTTATCAAGAATAGATATATCCTGAGGACATTTATAATGTCTAAGGAGGAGGAAAGAACAAAATACATAAGGTATAAATTGAATCCAATAATAAGTGAGTTGAAGAATAAGAGGATAATGCTTGTTGATGATTCTATAGTGAGAGGGAATACATCGAGACAGATTGTGCAGGTCGTCCGAGAGGCAGGTCCAAAAGAGATATACTTTGTCTCCTCTGCACCACCTATAAGGGAGCCCTGCTTCTATGGCATAGATATGCAGACAAGGACTGAGCTGATAGCAAGAGAGAAGTCAGAAGACGATATAAAAGGACTACTTGGTGTGGATGCCCTTATATATCAGACACTTGATGGATTGAAGTCTGCAATAGGTAAGGAAGGGTTCTGCAGGGCATGTTTTGATGGAGACTATCCAACAGAGATCAAGGGAGAAGAGGCAATGAAGATAGAAAGAGAGAGGGCAACATTGATGAGGGGCTAAACTGTGTATGAAATTCATAGATAAATTTAATACTGTTAAAAACAGAAATTCTTCTCTCTGTATAGGGCTTGACCCTGACCCGAAACTTATTCCCCCCTCTATTCTTGGTGAGAAAGACCCAATTTTTCTATTCTGTAAAGAGATTATTGATGCCACCTCTGATCTTGTCTCTGGTTATAAACTAAATTCTGCCTTTTTTGAGGCTTTTTGCGGTACTGAGACGATGAAGAGACTGAGGGGATATATTGGTGACGACCTTATCACCATAGCAGATGTGAAGAGAGGAGACATTGGCAATACTGCAAGGATGTATGCAAAGGCATTTTTTGACAATATGGGGTTTGATGCGGTAACCATAAGTCCTTACATGGGATTTGATACAATAGAACCATTTGCACTATATAAAGATAAGTTCAGTTTTATTCTCTGTCTCACATCCAATCCCTCTTCATCTGACTTTGAGAGACTCTCGGTGATTGAGGGCAGAAAAAATAAGCCCTTATGGGAGGTGGTTGCAGAGAAAGTGGAGGTGTGGAATAGAGATAACAATCTCGGTCTTGTTGTGGGGGCAACAGAAGCAAAAGCATTTCAAAGAATTAGAGAAATCACTGATGTTCCACTGCTTGTTCCTGGTATAGGCAAGCAGGGAGGAGATATAAGAGATATTGTTGGATATAGTGGGCTCATCATACCCACTATCTCAAGGTCCGTAATCTATGCATCAGGGGATAGTAACTTTGCAGATAGAGCAAGGAAAAAGACAGAGGAGTTTATAAGTCTAATGCAGATATGAGCTCAAAGCTTTGCAGCTTACCTTGTTGATTTGTAAGAGATCAAAACTGAAAGGAGGTGAGTTATTATGAAGGGTAAAATTGCTGTAATGATGGTGGTGATCGGGTGTCTACTTACTCCAGGTATAGCCCGTTCACAGTTACCACCAAAGATGGAAGCAATGATGGAATGGGCCACAATGAGCATGTTTGTCGCATGGACGGCACCAATTTCGGCGTGGGGGCACTCACTTCATGAACAAGGAAAAATTGACTCTGATGATGCCATCAAAATAGTAGAGGCGGTTAAGGGTCTAACCGAGGTTTTTGAGAAGATGGCTGGTGAATTCAAAGATGCGACAATGAGAAAGGAAACTGTAGCATACGCAAAGGCTATAATTGCTCAAGCAGATGCGTATGTGGGCTACTTCAAGGGTGACGAGAAGAGTATGGAAAATGTTGAGAAGTACGGTAAACAGGCAGAGACACATCTGGAGGCGATAAGTAACTATCTTGAGTCGGAATAGTAGTATTGGGTAATGGCAAGAGTGAGCCGCAAAGCAATATCTATATGTTATATTAATGGAGCATTGGAGACTGTGCAAAAAGTCAATTTACGAGGTCTGCGGACAGGGATAAACCCTGTCCCTACAATGTAGGGACAACCCTTGTGGTTGTCCGCAAGCCGAATTCCTGTTAATAATAGAGCGTAAGAAGGGAACATAGATCCTGAGAATTTTTCACCGGGCGATAAATATTACAGGAATATGGAAAATATAGTAGTTGATACAAGTGTATTTATAGAGCAGGTTTTTGGGAAATCTCCAACAGAGTCGTTTAACAACTTTCTCTCTATAGTTGCGGAATCTACAGAACAGAGGTTTTACATCCCTCCATCAGTATTTGAGGAAATCAAGAAATTTGTGGAAGAGAAAGATATTGATAAGAAATCTCTCCTAAAGCTGATTCTAAAAGCACCAAAAAAACACGAGATAGCCATTCCAGCATACCTCCTCTACAACCTTGTAATGGACACAAGAAAACGAATTGATAAAGGGCTAAGAATAGCAGAGAATGCAGTAAGGAGTGATGGTAAGATAGACGAAGTAATAAGAAGATTAAGGGCACATTATAGAGAGGCCACAAGAGAGGGCATAATAGACTCAAAAGAGGATGTTGATCTTCTTCTGCTTGCCAGAGAACTGAACGGAACTCTTGCAACAGCAGACAAGGGACTTAGCTTCTGGGCACAGGAACTTGGCATACTAACTATTGGACCAGAAGAGCTAAAAAACAGATTGGTGCCGACAATAGGTGTCAGGAGTTAAAAGATTTCCCACACTCAACAGATGGAGCATCTTGCTCCATAATGGATGTTTTAACATTTGGTTCTTCTCCAATTTAGTTGGTAGAATATAGGGGCAACCCCCCCTGAGTTCGTGCTATTTGCATAAGCACGATTTGAAATCGTGCCTACATTTTGCGCTGACTTATGTAGGCACAAATTCAATTTGTGCTGGCACGATTTGAAATCTTGTATACAAAGCTGGCTGTGGGAAAGGTCTCCTGACCTTGACAGTGGGAAAGCCTGCCAAAATAGTCTTTCTCAATAAAATAAACCAACTAAATTGGAGAAGAACCTAAAATTTATTCCTTCATACCCTTATGGTGAAATCAATGATTTCTCACTGTGAGAAAGAGACGATGAAACTTGGAAGAGAACTTGGAAAGAGTTTGAAAAAGGGCGACATTGTGGCACTCTTTGGTGAACTTGGGGCTGGCAAAACCGTATTGACAAAGGGTATATGTGAAGGTCTTGGAATCACTCATCCTGTAAAGAGTCCTTCCTTTACCATAATACGGGAATATACCTTACAAAAACCTCAAAGCTCAATCAACAAGGTCTATCATATAGATCTCTATAGAGTAACTGATCCATCTACAATACTTATAGGAGAGATATACGAGTATCTCCGAGAGAGAAGTAGTATATACATAATAGAGTGGGCAGACCGAATAGAGACCAGTCTGCCTCAGGATGCAATAAAAATCCAGATGAAAATAATAGATGAAAGGAAAAGAGAGATAACGGTACTTCGGTAATCGGTTGGTTACTGATTACCGATTACTGTCTCATCAACTGATTCTTCTAATGGCTTGAATTCTTTCCAGGACGGGTGGATGGCTGTATTGCAAAAATACTTTTAAGGGATGGGGTGTTAGATTTGATAAATTATCCACACTCAGTTTTTTCAGGGAGGTGATCGCTGATTCTGGTTGTCTGTATGTTGAAACCTCATAAGCGTCCGCTTCGTATTCATACTTTCTGGAGAGAACATTGGCCAGGATAGAAAAAATTATGCTTATAGGAGTATAGAGAAAACCAAAAAAGAACAGGCTGGCATAGATTGAGGTCTCCTCCATTCTAAAGGCTGAAAACAGTCCCGGGTTGTTTATGAACAGAGAAAGAATGAAGAACATCAACCCCATGATGATAGTCGAAATGAACATAAACTTAAGGATATGCCTTTTCTTGTAATGTCCCATTTCATGGGCAACGACGCAAACAAGTTCATCAACGGTATGTTTCTCAATAAGCGTGTCGAATAAGACAATCCGCCGGAATTTGCCGAAACCTGTGAAAAAGGCATTCGTTTTAGTAGAGCGTTTTGAGCCATCCATTTTGAAAACACCCTTCATTTTAAAGTTTTGAGATTCTGCATAGCCTTCAATAGCCTTTCGGAGTTCACCTTCTTCCAGAGGAATAAACTTGTTAAACAGGGGCATAATTACTACTGGAGCTATAAAGGTCAAGAATATTTGGAATAGGGTTATAGCTATCCAGCAGTAGAGCCAGGCCAGACTACCTGCTTCGCCGAAAAACCAGAGGATACCGGAAAAAGCCACTCCTCCAATGAGGACGATTAAAAGCCACCCTTTTAACATATCCAGGATAAAGGTTTTAACAGTGGTTTTGTTAAAGCCGTATTTTTCTTCTATGACAAAGGTGTCATAGGCTTCGAAGGGAAGGTGAAGGATTTGATAAACTAGCAACAGGACTCCCGCGAAGATCAGGCCGGTCAAAATAGGCCCTAAATGAAAATTTCTTGCCCACTGGTCAACGATGTTGAAACCACCGACCAGGATAAAGGTGAGGATGATGACCAGAAAAATTGTGTTGGTGACTATTTCAAAACCTGTGTTCTCTTTCAGATAATTTTGGGAAGTTTTATACTTATCCGCATCATAGTATCCCTCAAATTCTTTGGGTAAATTGACCTTGAGGTGTCGGATATTCAAGTTCTCAACAATAAGACTTAAAACATAGTTGCCCACCAAAACAGTCAGGATAATCACCAAGTAAATGTTCATCTCAACCTCATCCAGTAAATATTCATCAAACCCTCAATCTGCCTAATTTTTTTCAATAGCAAATCTATTAGACCAACGTCAACCACCACCTAAACTTAGCCCCGTCCAATAGGGTAACTGCAAGAGTTATCCCTACAATCTGCATCTTAAAAGTAGGATATTTTTCAATTTGCACTTTCCATTTTGCATTTAGCAATAACAGTAGGGGGTAAAGATAGACCCTCCACCCCCTTTATTTTAGTCATTGCTATCTCTTAGCAACTACCGGATCGTCGTCTCCCAGTCTCCTGAACTCTTTGACAGGCTGGAATCCGTATTTGAATGTGAAGTTGTGAAACCCGTCTATCTTCCTATCCGTAACCAGTATTTTCACATAGTGTCCAGTGTAAAGATCCAGGATATATACCCTATCTGTAGTCAGCTCTGCAAAATTATACCAGACTCCAGGACCAGGAGCAGTCGTTACATTATCAAAACCATATTCCCCTGCCTCTGTTGTTGTATAGAACCATGTCTCTCTCGCCTCAACCCACACATCGCCGAAGTCCCTTGGGCTGAATATCTTATCAGTTCCCTTTGCCGGGGTCAGAGTATCCATCCAGAAATCAATAAATGGCCTATTGTCAGGATCGGATGAGGAAAAGCTGTAGAGTCTTCCAATACCAGTTTCTTCATCCCACCCATACGCACTAAATCCTGTATCAGAGGGTGCATCAAACTGCCAGACAGGTCCCTGATTCTCTCTGATAACCAGTTCTGTGCTTGCGGAAATTGCTCCACTCTGCATCTCATATGGAGAAACAGCAAACTCTTTATACGCCCTCACTCTATAGGTGCCCAATGCAGTTGGTTTATGAGTAAAACTGGTCACCGTATCCCTGCCTAGTTCCACTTCCGTATTGTGCTCATCCAGGGTTATCACATAACCACCTATGTCTTCAGTTGGGGATGCATCCCAGGAGAGCTTGATAGAGTCGCTATCAGCTCCTGTAGCCTCTATGCGCAGGTTTGATGGAGCCTGTGGCGCTTTCGGTTCTTCTGTCTCATCTTCTACTTGACATCCTGAGAGTAGAAAGACGAGAGAGAGTCCTACAATGGGTATCAACCTTTTCATATCCACCTCCAGTGGTTAACGAACTCTTCTTTCAATCCTTCTACGAGGAGCTGGACTATCGCCTCCTCCCTTTTCTCCTTCCTCTATCCTCTGCTTCACCTCATCAAGCTTTGTATCCACCTCTTTCAGACTTGTAATTGTGCCTGTGAGTCCACCCACTGTTTCCTTGAGGGTAGCTATTCTCTCCTTGAGTGGGTCTGTTACTCTTGGGCTTTCCTCAAGAACTGTTAGGGAATCTGCTATCTTCTTGATGTCTGGCTCAACTACTACCACTTCACCAATTTTCCCCTTCAGCTCTTCTATCTTCGGTAGAAACTCCTCACCTGGTTTCTCTCCTGCTTCTTGTATAAGGGCATTTGCCTCTTCTACAAGGGGCGCTCCTACCTCTATTGTGACTACAAGGGGCTCAATATCGGTCTCAAGTCCTCTGATACCTACCTGCACCGGGTTGGCACACCCTAAAACAAGTACCAACCCCAGTACTCCAGCTATTGCACCTCTCATACCACCTCCCTATATCCAATAAAAAAATATACAATGTAGTTTACACCATTTTTTGATCTTTGTCAAGGAAAAAAATCCACTAATTTCACTAATCTATACGAATACTGTGCTGTCAAGAGTTGCATCTAACTAACTAACCAACTAATAAGCAGGATGTCTCACTTATTCTTTGAACTCAGGAGCATAAAGTCGTGCGAGATTTTTCTCTTTCTCTGTCAGGCTATCTATCTTATAGTCTATACCCATACTATCTAAGATAAGTTTATATTTAGATATTATTTTCTCCTTTTCTATATCAAGGAAAATACTTCCTTGAAGGAGAATAAAGTCACCCTCTCTTTTCTGGGCACTTCCTATAATCTTCCTCTGATTGCTCACAATCTCATATCTGCCTTTTGATTGAAAACAGAGGTCTGCCCTCGTATTGACTGATTTTGTTTGGACAATCTCCGCAGGTATTCCGAGAAGTCTTACTGCGTTCACAAGAATACGAGATGAACTGAGATAGGTATCCAGCACCCCCCCCCCCAATAGAGGGTGGTCTCTTTTGCATATGATACTGTAGGAAAGGTCATCCTTGTGCACTACAGCCCTTCCACCAGTTGGTCTCCGTACAAGATAGTATCCCGTATTATTCAGTGTCAAAAGAGTCTGGAGTTTTCCAATACTGACACAAGGTGGGTCAAACCAGAAGAATCTAATGGTTGGAGGGACACTACCCGCCTTAAAACACTGAAGGATAGCATAATCTATCCCCATGTTATATACCCCCTCCCCTGCACCTGTGAGTAAAAGACGAAACATATATGGGTCATTAGGTTATTGGTGATTAGGTAATTAGTGTCCGGTGAATAATTCGTTTTTTGCGTAGCTAAAGCTACGCTACTACACGGGATGGATATCCAAATCTAATGTAGTAGCGGATCTTTAGATCCGCCCCAAAAAGGAATATAGGTATTGATCGTGGTTTTGGCAATTTTTCACCGGTACACTAATTGGGTCATTGGATTTGATAAATCAAATCCCTACATCTACTCCCTTGCTCCCATACCCCCATACATCCTTTATCCTTCTACTTTATCCTTTATCCTTTTATTCCTTCTATATTTTGATATTTTTCTATAAATGACCTGGGTGTATCAGTATCAATCAATTTTTCTAACATCTTTTCTTCCTCAAGTATCCTTATAAGTTTTGCAAGAATGTAGATATACAGTTTTGTTTCACTCTTTGGGGCAAGGATAATGAAGATGAGATGAACAGGTTTACCATCCAGTGAGTCAAACTGAATACCCTCCCTTGATATACCTATCAGGATTGTGATGGAAGATATCTCGTCCAACCGAGCGTGTGGAACCGCAATCCCATTACCAAACCCCGTGGATTCAAGTTCCTCTCTCTTTATTAGCCCATGAACTATCTCTTCTCTGTCTATAGAACCTATCTCAAGTATCTCCTGTATTGCGGTTTTCTTATCTTTTGCAGATATGCCTATTTTGATATTCTCCTCCCTCAGATATTCCGATATATTTACCATAAGACCCCCTGGATGAGACAAATTCCAAATTCTAAATCCCAAATCACAAACAAATCCAAAATTCCAAACCCAAAACACCTTTCCTTTTTCCTTTTTCCTTTATCCTTTTTCCTTTATCCTTCCATCTTGAATGGGTTAAAGTTTGTGTGATAGTCAAATACATCCATACCCTCTCTCTTCTTAAGGAAAATAGCGATTATGTATGTGAATGGAGTAAATAGTATCTCAAATCCTGTTTTGAATAGATAGTTTGATATTATTACACTCACAAGTAGCTGGTTTGGTATTCTACCATAGAAAGCAAGAGTGCAAAATATTATTGTGTCTATCGCCTGTGCAACTATAGTTGAAATAATTGTTCTTGATGGTAACCATCTCCCTTTTGTTGAGATCTTCAATTTTGCCATCAAAAATGAATTTGTAAATGAGCCGCACCAGTATGCGATGAGACTTGCTGTAACAATTCTTGGCACCCATCCGAGAATCGCATTGTATGCCTCCTGATAGTCCCATCCCTGTGCAGGGGTAAGTCTGCCTATCAGTATGAATACAAAGGCGGCAAGAAAATTTGCCCCAAAACCGAGCCAGATTGCTTTTCTTGCCTTCTTATACCCATATACCTCTGTTAGAATATCACCAAGAATGTATGCAAATGGAAAAAGAAGGGTCCCACCATCAAATGTGAATGGTCCAAGTGTCAATATCTTTGCAGAGACTACATTTGATACGATAAGAACCGTAACAAAGAGTATCAGTATTATATCATAATACCTTACATCTTCTTTGGGATTAGGCCTTAACACCAGAATGATTTAAAGATTTGACGATTATAATTGCCTACTACTGGGCGGAACTGAAGTTCCGCTACTACTTTATAAGGGAGAACTTCTTGAACCTCACCATACTGTGATTGCCTGTAAACGCCTCAACCCTCGCTATGTATACCCCTCCTGTCAGTCTTTT
>CAYRBN010000006.1:0-26224 GCA_964422625.1 uncultured bacterium
TAGCACTCTCTATTGTCAGAACAGTGTTAGAATAATAATCTGTTTTTTTTCTTGACAGGATTAACAGGATTTATATTAGATCTATCCGTTGTTGCAATTTTTTCTTGATTGATTAGGAAAGCTTACGCTAACTAATATTAGCACACAGATTTTCACAGATAAAACTGATGGACACAAATATAATTCATTATAAAGATTTTTTTGAAATCTGTGCCTATCTATTCAATCTGTGTCCATCTGTGTGCTTTTCCTCTTTTTTTCTTGACTTTTTCTCTTTTCTGTGTTATAATAGGAGAGTGATTATAGAATTTGATGCTTATCTGCACATGGAGGTAGTATGAGAAGATGGCCTGTATTGGCACTCACTGCAATCATTTTTGCAGGTTGTGCCAGGGAAGACTGGACAGCAAGGGTGGGTAATACCATCATAAGAGAGGAGCAAGTAGAAACAATGGTACAGAGAGGGATCTCAAGGGAAGAGGCGGTCAATACCCTGATAGAAGAAGCACTTATGTATGAGGATGCAGTAGCAAAAGGGTATCTTGAGGATATGAAAGATGAGATAAGAAGGGCTGAGAATAGACCACTTGTAATGGGACTGTATCAGAGGGTTGTGACAGACAGAATCCGTATCAGTCCATATCGTATAAAAGAGCACTGGAATAGGTCAAACAGAGAAGTAAAGGCACGAAAGATAATGGTGAAAGAGAGAAATAAGGCAAAAGAGATACATAGGAGTCTATTCAGGGGAGGTGATTTTGCAGAGATTGCAATAAGAGAGTCCGAGGACAGAAGAACTGCAACCCTAGGTGGAGACCTTGGATGGATAGGGTATCCAGCAAGAATGGATCCAATAATACAAGATGTCATCTTCTCTATGAAAAAGGGTGAGACCTCCCGGCCATTTAAGTCAGGTGAAAACTGGGTAATTATAAATGTAGAAGATATACGACACAAAGAAGGAAGAAAACTTGACAGAAACGAAAGGAATAGAATTGAGACTACGCTTAAGAGGGTGGAAGAGAGGAGAGCTGCAAATGCCTTTTTAGAACGACTAAAAAAACTGGGTGGCATAAGATTTGATGAGAATGTAGTAAAAACCCTTGCAGGATCGGTTGGCAGAGAAAGACTACCTGATCCCGCTTCCTGTGGAGGGGAGACCGTTGTGCTTACATCTCATGTAAAGACAATTACAGCCAACGAACTTGTAGAATTGGCAGAGACAAGACGATCTCCTCCACTAAATGACCCTGAAAATATCAAAAACTTCCTTACCTCCTACCTTACAATGGAGATTCTGCTTCCAGCAACAGCAAAAAGATATAAGGTGCATAAAAACCCTGAAATAGCAAGAACTATAGAGGATGGGGTAAGAAACATAGTCTTAAGAGAGTATAGGAGGATAATGATAGAGACCAAACTAAAGACGCCGACAGAACAGGAGATAGAGACATATTACAAGGATAATATAGAACAGTTTACTGAAGAGGCGAGAGTAAGGGCACTCGATGAGGTAAGAAGAGAGATAACAGGAATCATTAGAGAAAACCAGAGAGAGGAGGTAACTGACAATCTGATAGAGGAACTAAAGTCCAGAATCCCGATTTATTTTAGGTACTGTGAAAAAAAGCATGAAAGAATATGATAAACTACAGACCTGTCCCGTCGAAAGACGGGAGGTCACAGAGTAGATTTAGTTCTCTGTGTTCTCTGTGGTTAAGTTTTTTCACAATACCTTATTTTAAGCAAGGAGGACATATGAGAAAAATACTGCCAGTGCTTCTTCTTCTATCTATTATAAGTTGTAAGAAAGAGGAGGAAGGAACTGTTATAGCCAGGGTTGGACAGTCTGTTCTTACTCTCGAGGAGTTTCACTCTGGGATGCCAGTTGAGTTTCGGATGAGGCTCTCTTTAGAGGACAAAAGGCATCTCGTAGAAAACTGGATAAACACAGAGCTTCTATATGAGAAGGCAAAAAGAGAGGGGATACTGAAGGAACCAGAGATGGTAGCACAACTTGAACAGCTGAAACGACAGGTCGTTGTGAACTACTGGTTGTCCAGACACACCTTTGAGGGAGTATTCGTATCATGGGAGGAAGTAAGAGATTATTATGAAAGAAACAGAGCACGATATGATAACGAAATAGAGATAGCTCATATAGTTACTCCAACACTGTTAGCTGCTGAAGAGATTGAGAGGAGACTGAAACAGGGAGAAGATTTTGGAAAATTGGCAAGAGAATACTCAATAGACCCATCAAGCGAGAGATCTGGTGTAATTGGTTATATACGGTTTGGTGACATTGGGCTTCCAGGATTTGAATCGACTGCCTTCTCCTTAGAAAATAAGGGCGATATATCAGCTATTATACAGACTATGCAGGGATTTCACATAATAAAACTTCTTGGAAGGAGAAAACTGGAGGATCCAGTCAAATTAGAAGATGTAGGGGAAATTATAAGAGAACAACTCCTTATAGAAAAGCAGACCACACTCATTGACAGCCTTATTGAACAATTAAGAGAAGAGATACCTGTCCAGACCCACTATGAGAGTTTAAGATAACAGGGACTTGTATAAGTATCTCCATTACTCTAAACTGCATTTATGACATCACTACTGCTCATCATCTCTCTTATATTATCTGTCCAATCCGATAGGATTGTCGGAGTTGTGGATAGAGAGGCTATAACACTTGCCGAGGTGGATGAGAAACTAAAATTGTCAGGGATGCCTATCACACAGGAGACCAGGAGACAGACACTGGAAGCTATGATACAGACAAAACTCCTACTTATTGCAGCAGAAAGGGAGACACTCTTTGTCCATGATGAAGATATTAAATCAGCACTGGAACATAGAATAAATACCTTAAAAGAAAATTTCCCACAAGAGGAACTGTTCTATTCAGAACTTGAGAGACTCAATATGACCGTAGAAGAGCTTAAGAACCTTTATAGGGAAGATATAGAAGCCAGCATGGTGGTAAGGATGCTTATTCA
Organism: uncultured bacterium; assembly: GCA_964422625.1. Taxonomy (GTDB): domain Bacteria; phylum Hydrothermota; class UBA3073; order UBA3073; family UBA3073; genus CAYRBN01. The sequence goes on from CAYRBN010000006.1 coordinate 3,006, forward strand.
GAAAAGATTTGGCAACCTATCTGTCTCTGACATATCTGCACTCCATTTCTATAATTCACACCCTGACTCAATCCCACCTATTCCAACAACAGCAATATATCGTGGGGTCCTCATCCCAATAATCCCGGGAGAGGAGACCTTAAAAGAGAAAGAGAGACTTATAAAGAGAATTGAAGAGAAGCTCCTGATGGGTGAGGATTTTACAAGGCTTGTTGCTATCTACTCAGATGACCCAATTACAAGAAAAAACCAGGGCAGACTTGGGATAATGGAGATTGACGAGATTGACCCTGAATTAAGGGACATGAGCGAAGGCGACATAAGACTGCTCCAAAAGGGATCTGCAATCCATATATTACTCTGTGAGATGAGAACAGAAAATCGTATCTCTCTCAGGACAATAGTATTTGACCTTACTCCCACAACAGAAGACACGATAAAGGCTTACAAACTTGCAGACAAGGTAAAACTGGATATTGAAGATGGAAATATCATCAGGGACGACAGAAGAATAATGATACTTTCTGATGGAGTGGAATATCTTCCTCTACCCCCTCTTTTTGAAGATATCGGATTAGACAGTACACAGATACTGAGCACACCCGACGGGCTTTATGTGGTAAGGATTTTTGATAAGAGAGAAGGAAGACACCCTGAATTTGAAGAAGTGAGAGAGAACTTAAAACTGTTTTTGCAACAGAGAAAGATAGAGGAGAGAGTCTCTTCTCTCCTTTCAAGACTTGAAGAAGAGATATTTGTGGAGAGAAGAATTTAATATGAGATATATCTCCCTATCAACCCCCCCCTGGATAATTCAGCCTTAAAAGTGACTAAACTATAAGGAAGTATATTCTTCGCACTTTTAGTTGGTTCAAATGTCGACTAAATGCTATAGGGGTTTAACAATATGGCTTATTGTATTTAAGAGCTAATACCTTTTTCGTTTTATAAGTAGGGGCTTTCTAAAAAATGGCTTTCAAAAATGTAGGCACGATTTCAAATCGTGCTAGCACAAATTGAATTTGTGCCTACATAAGCTATAGGTGAACAGTCTTATATACAAATATGCAAAGAGCACAAACTCAAGAAGGTTTATCCATATATTCTGTCAACTAAAAGTGTGAAGAACCTGAAAATATATCCAAAGTTCATTTGGGATATAACACATTCTACACCATTTCTCCTATATGGAGGAGCAGATTAAAAAATCTCAAGAGCTGAGAAGATTGGAATGGAGGTCTGAGCAAATCCTCGCGGTGTGGAAATAATCGCTGTTATCTAAAATCAGGGAGGTAACCTGTTATGAACATATTATCTGCTATTGGAAATACACCACTTGTTGAGTTGACTGATCTGAACAAAAAAAGACCCAAAGTAAAGGTTTTCGGAAAACTTGAAGGGTGTAACCCCGGAGGTTCAGTCAAGGACCGTCCTGCTTATTATATGATAGAAAAAGCGGAAGAATCTGGGGAACTCACCAGGGAGAAGATAATACTTGAACCGACATCAGGAAATACGGGAATTGCGTTAGCAATGATAGGAGCTGCAAAAGGATATCAGTTCAAACTTTTTATGCCAGAATGTGTCAGCACAGAGAGACAGCATATCCTTGAAGCCTTTGGCACTGAGGTTGTACTTACCCCTGCAAAAGAAGTCACCAATGGTACTATCAGAAGAGCTCATCAGATTCTCAAGGAAGAACCGGACAAGTATTACATGCCTAATCAATTCGATAATGAGAATAATGTTCGTGCTCACTACGAGACAACAGGACCTGAGATTTTTTCCCAAACAGAAGGAGAAGTAGATGTATTTGTTGCTGGTATGGGAACAACAGGAACACTGACAGGAGCGGGTAGATATCTGAAAGAGAAAAAGCCCGGAGTCAAAATCGTTGGGGTTGAACCTACAGAAGGACATACAATACAAGGACTTAAAAATATGAATGAATCCATTGTTCCAAAGATTTATAATCCAGAGGAATTGGATGAAAAGATTGTAGTTGAAGATGGTGAAGCATTTGAAACAACAAGGCTACTTGTTACGAAAGAAGGTCTATTTGTTGGTATGTCAAGTGGTGCAGCAGTAACAGGAGCTTTGCAAATAGCAAAGAAGATGAACTCTGGCACAATTGTTGTGATTCTGCCTGACCGAGGTGATCGTTACCTGAGCACTACACTATTCAGGTCAATATGCGCAAAGTGTCCACCATGATATTTACTTACAACTAATTTGCGGACAGGGATACACCTTCCTGAGCCCCTGCGAAAGCAGGGGCAGGCTCTGTCAGAAACAGGCTTTGCATTGAGCAATAGTGTATAACTCTGTAATCCGAGCTAATAGTTATTAAGAATTGAGAGCCTTTGAGCATAGAAGCTCACATACCACGATTTATCCTCTTTATCCTTGTCCTTATCCTGGGAGATAGAATCCCTTTCTTCTCACGGGAAATAAGAGGGGTATGGGATACATTCCTTCATGGGGTTATTGCCCTTCTTATTCTACTTCCTTTATGCCATTTCTGGTATCACTATGCAATCGTATTTTTCTCTGCCTTTCTCCTTGATGTGGACCATTTTATCTCTGCAAGGTCTTTCAGCCTAAAAGATGCTATAAATCTATCAACACGACCAATCTCTCATAGTATCACATTTGCAGGAGCTCTGGGTCTGGTATTATGGCTCATATTTCCCGAAACCATTCTCCCATTGCTTCTATTCATCTCAGTCACATCCCATGTTGTAAAGGATGCAGAAACAGGTATAACTCCAATACTATGGCCTCTCAAACTGAGAAAGATACCGCATCTTTTCTATATCATAATAGAGATACTCCTCTTTATTGGGATAGTGATCATTTCATCCCCATCCAATCCGTTCAACCCTTAACCGCCTCGCCTCATCCTCGGATATATTAAACAATATCTGGAATAGGTCAAAAGGCTTTACCTTGCCCAATTTCAGAAAGAGTTCAATAGCATCTTCTCTCTGTTTAATCTCCAATAGTGCCTCTCTTATATTGACATCTCTTATATCAGGAAGTTGTTGAGATCTCTCTATTTTTAGCCTCTGGTGCAGAAGAGATGATGAAAGTGAAGGGGCCTTTGGCGGGATTATATCTACTGAGTTTACTGTAAGCCCAACTGGCATGCTCTTTTCAAGCCTTGCCGCTATATCAGGGACTGGCCTTTTCAGAATCAGGTCAAGATACTCTACTATTGATGTAAATCCAAGTGGAAGAGGGGGTGAAAATGCAACCCTTGCTTTCGGTTTATAGCCTTGAGAATAGACCAGAGGCAGGTCTGCCCGTTTGAGTGCCCTTATTAGTGCCTTTGTTGTATCGAGATGTCCTATAAATCGCAATTCCTTTCTCTTTGAATACATAACCCTGTATCTTATCTTTGTAGGGGCTATACTGGCAGTTCGGGTCCCTCTCCCATATTCTATCTCTATATTAGATTGCTCTTTTTTAATCGGTATTACATCCCCATTGCAGATTCCGCACCCACTACATCCCGTAATTCTACAGTCTTTTCTCTGCTCTCCTCTCTTTGCCAACTCTCTCTCTCTCAGCAACCATCTCTTTTGCACACCGGTCTCTATTATATCCCATGCCAGGGGTTGTTCAATATCTCTCTCTAACAGATAGTCACGAGGGTCAATCCCTTCCCTATCAAATGCCTTGCTCCATATCTCAAAAGAGAACTGCTCAGTCCACCCATCAAACCTTGCTCCCAGACTGTAAGCCTGTTCTATAACACTGGAAAGTCTTCTGTCCCCCCTTGAAAAGACCCCCTCAAGAAAAGATACTTTTGGGTCTCTATAAGTTACCTTCACTTTTCTGATATTATGTTTCAAAAATGAGACCTTCTCTCTAATTTCGTCCAAACTATTCTGTCTTTCCCACTGAAATGGTGTATGTGGTTTTGGAACATACGGAGATATAGAAACTTTAATAGATAACATCCTTCTCATGATATCTACAAGATTCACTATCCCCATCAAATCCTCTTCTGTTTCCTCGGGCAGTCCTATCATAAAGTAGAGTTTTGCGTGTGTGATTCCACATCTCTTAAGCCGTTTGACAGAAGCTATCATCTCATCGGGATCAATGTCCTTATTTATAATCTTTCTCAGTCGTTCGGTGCCTGCCTCTGGCACAAATGTTACCCCTCCAGCACCTATCAGTCTTGCGGTTTTCTCGCTCAAGCCATCTCCACGAAGTGATGGTAAAGATAGGGATATGTTCCTACTCTTAAGGTCAGAAATTATCCCATCAATCTCTGAGTGGTCAAGAACTGATAAAGAGAGAAGCGTTACCTCTTCATAGCCTGTCTTTGAAAGCCCTGATAGAACAGTCTCCACTACGGTCTTTCTATCTCTCTCCCTGTAAGGACGAGATATTATGCCCACTTGACAGAACCTGCATCCTCGCGTGCATCCCCTTGCGATCTCAATGACCAGTCTGTCATGGACCGTCTCTATAAATGGGACAATGGGTGGGTCTGGTATTGCCGAAGATGAGAGCCTATCTGTAAAGAGCCTCTTTATTGGCGGTTTTATATTCCTGGTGGACAAAACTCCTGACAGACTTTCCATCTCTCTCAATTTCTCATTCCTTGTAAGAGACTTATCCTTGATAATAGGCACTATCTTAGGGATGAAAACCTCTTCATCGCCAATAAAAAAGAGATCAAAGAATGGAAGGATTGGTAAAGGATTAAAGACACTAACGCCTCCTGCAACAACAATCGGGTCTTGTTCTTCTCTTTCACCACTCTTAATGGGAATACCTGCCAGATCAAGTATGCATAGCAGGTTTGTATAGTTTAGTTCATACTGTAATGAGAATGCTATAAGGGTAAACTGATTAAGTGGAGTGCGGGATTCAAGTGAGAAGAGGGGAATTTTATCCCTTCTTAATCTCTCTTCCATATCAATCCAGGGTGAGAATACCCTCTCAGCCCTTATTCCCTCTCTATGAAACAGATGGTATAACATCTTAATTGCCAGGGGCGACATCCCAATCTCATATACATCGGGAAATGCTATCGCGACCTCCTTAGTAGGTCCACACTGGTCTGGACATAAGGAACCTATCTCATTATCTATATATCTTCCCGGTTTGCGAACAAGGGGAAGTATGGACTCAATTTTACACATTCTTTAAAACCACAAAGGCACAAAAAACAGAAAAACTTGGTGTCCCTGCCCCGCACCTATGTATAGGTGCGGGGTAAATGTCTTGGTGGTGAATCCAGGTTTGAATAGAACTGAAGGAGATTATCCTTAAAACTGGTGAGATCATATCTCAATGCGGTCTTTCTTGCACATTCTTTCATATAAAGGCGCCTTCTCTTATCAACAAGTATGGATCTAACCGCTTCTCTAATCTCGTAAACGCTCCTTGGATTTCGGAGAACAACTCCTGAACTATCATTTACTATCTCACTTGCTCCTGCATACCTTGAAACAATGACAGGAAGCCCCGAGGCAAGAGCCTCTAATACAGAAAAACCGAAGCTGTCAAATAGACTGGGTAGAACAAATATGTCAGAGGCATTGTATAATGAAGATGTAGAGGTAGAGTGCGGGATATAGACCACCTTTTTTAGTCTGTTCCTAACGGTGGCAAGCCACTCCACTCCAACACCGCACAAAAGAAGGGTTACATCAATGCCCTTTAGAGCAGAAATGAGATAGGAAAGCCCCTTTCTCCTCTCCTGTCCTCCCACAAATAAAACCACATCCCCTTTCAAACCCAATCTCTTTCTTGTCTCCTCCCTTAGACCTAAAGATGGGCGGAACTCCTCTGTATCAACTCCTGGATATATAACAGATATTCTCTCTTCCTTAATCCCATAATCTTTTATCAGGATATTTTTAAGAAGATTCGAAACTGAGATTATGGGTAGATTCTTTCTGTATAGCCATCTCTCAAAAAGAGCTGGTACAAAAAGCCTGAATCTCCAGTATAGATGTCTTAAAAGAGAAAGGCCGGAAAATAGATCACCCATTTCAAGAAATTTAAGAGATCTTCTTGCGGATGTGTGTGCAGTCAGACAATGTGGAGCAAGATGTGTAACCCCCATAGAGTGGACAATGTCAAACCTATTTCTATGACATATTAGTGTGGAAAGTATCGGAAAGATATTCTTTCTTATCAGGTCAGGTCCTTTGATAGTTGGAATATGGATATGCTCTATATCAGTTTCTGTCCTATATGCAAACACAACAGGATCTAATGCTTTTGCAATATAGTATGCATATCTTCCAACTCCGCCACTTTTTGAGACATCTACTGAAACAAGAGCAAGATGCATAGCATTTGAAAGTCACAAATCTCAAGTACCAAATTACAAACAAATTCCAAATTACAAGCACCAAATCTCAAACAAATCCGAAACTCTAAATCCGAAATCCTAAACAAATCCGAAATTCAAAATACAAAATTCAAAACCAGCATGATACGGAAAACAAGTTTAGAACATTGGAATTTAAGATTTTGAAATTGTTTAGGATTTAGAGTTTAGGATTTAGAATTTGAAGCAATGTAGGGGTAACCCTTGCGGTTACCCTATTGGGCAGGGGCAAGCCCTGCCCCTACAACTTAGTTTTGCGAAAACTTACAACTATAAGAATAATCATACCCACTGTTATACAGGAATCTGCAACATTGAAGATAGGCCATCTTAGCCTTCCAACACCTATATCTATAAAGTCCACAACTGCACCAATCCTGATTCTGTCTATAAAATTACCCAGAGCTCCTCCCAAAATAAGAGATAAGAGCCCAGATCGCGTCTTTATAGTAAGGATAAGGAGTATAAGACAGGCAAGACCAACAAGATAAGGAAAGAACGGACCAAACGATATTCCAAACACACCATGGGGATTAAGAATATAAGTGAATCTTATATAATCCCCAAAAATTCTGATGCTTTGGACCTGCTCCATAAAATTGGAGACAAGAACTTTTGTTATCTGGTCAGCCAGAAGAGCAAAAAGAGAAATCAGGATAATCTTCATCCCATCTCCCTCTCCTCTTCACATCTGATACAGAATCTTGCATAAGGGATGTATTCAAGTCTCTTCTGTCCTATCTGCTTACCACAGGCTTCACAGATTCCGTATTCTCCTGTGTCTGTCTTCCTGATTGCGTGTTCTATCTCCTCCAATAGAGAGGACTGATTTCCTATCATAACTGCGTTTTCTTCTATTGCCTCTGCGTCACTTGCTATATCAGCCTCGTGGTCTGGATATAACGAAAGCTCAGAGCTGGCTTCTTGCTGACTCACCCGTATCTTCTCCTCTGCATGCTGTAGCCTTGCTAATATCTCATCTCTCTTCTCAAACAGAAGATTCTCAAAAAACTCCCGCTCCTTAGTCTCCATAACACCCCCTTGTCGCTTCGCTCCATTGCAAAATGAAAATTGCCCTATTTTTAGGACGCAGATTCCTGAGCCCCCGCTTTCGCAGGGGCAGGCTCTGTCAGGAACAGGCTTCCGCAGATTGTAGGGGTAACCCTTGCGGTTACCCTATTGGGCAGGGGCAAGCCCTGCCCCTACAATGTCCGCAGGGTTGACCTGCCAGATTATAAATCTTCAGTTGACAGTTAACAGTTGACGATTTTTGCCTGTGAACTGTGAACCGTTAACCGTGAACTTTATCACCATCTCTACCCTGAACCTTGAACCGTTAAGAGACACTTACTACATAACCCAGGATGCGTCTGGTCCCTACCGACTGTGGGAGAATATATCCAGCACTTTTCACATTTCTCACCATCAGCCTTTCTCACCTCAACTATAAGACCATCTTGCTCCATACCAGATATATCCTTCTCCTTTAAGACCAACTCCACCTGGGAAACTATGAATAGAGACGGAAGAACATCCCTCATATCTTTAAGAAGCTCAAGTTCCTCACTATCTCTGATAAATATACGCACCTTTGCCTCAAGTGAGTTTCCTATCAAGTCATCTCTTCTTGCAGACTCAAGAGGCAAAAGAACTTTCTCCCTTATTGCGATGATAGTCTCCCAGTTATGGATAAGAGTTTTATCAACAAACTTATTATCCTCCACAGGAAACCCCTGAAGATGAACACTCCCTCTAAGTCCCGCTGTCTGCCATACCTCCTCTGTTGTAAATGGAAGTATTGGTGCAAACATCACACTTAGTGTCCTCAATAATCTATCCAACACAGTCTGGGCAGACCTTCTCTCAGGGGATGTCACACCATAAGTATATAACCTGTCTTTCAATATATCAAAATAGAAACGGGAGAGTGTAATGTTACAGTAATTAAAGAGCCTATCATAAACCCGATGGAAGTCAAACTCGGCATAAGCCTCTCTAATATCTCTTATCAATCTCTGTAAAGTAGAGAGAATATATCTATCTATTGAGAGAAGCTCATGATGACTTATAGCATCTGATATCTTAAAGTCGTAAAGGTTTCCCAGGATGTATCTAAATGTATTTCTCACCTTTCGGTATGCAAGGGTGGTTCGTTCTATAGACTCCTTATTAAACTCCATATCCCTTGTATAATCAACCGAGGCAAAATAGAGCCTCAATATATCTGCACCAAACTGTTTGACAATTACCTGTGGTGATAGCACATTGCCCAATTTCTTTGACATCTTCTTTCCCTCTACATCAAGCACCAGTCCATGGGTGAGACAGGAGGTAAATGGGTGTTCTCCATTAACTGCCATAGAGAGAATGAGTGAGAGCTGAAACCATCCACGATGCTGGTCAACAGCCTCAAGATAGAGATCCGCGGGAAAACGGAGCCTCTTCTCTGTTACCGCACTAAAACTGGAAGATGACTCAAACCAGACATCAAGAATATCCTCTCCCCTTCTCAACTTTCTACCTGCACATTTAGGACATCTGACCCCATCTTCTATATCGCCTCTACCCTCAAACCAGGCATCTGAACCCTCTTTATCAACTAATTGAATCGTTTTCTTCACCACTTTGCTATCAAGGAAGCTATTACCACACTCCTCACAATAGAGCGCAGGTATAGGAATTCCCCAATTCCTCTGGCGGGATATACACCAATCAGGTCTCTTTGCAAGCGTATCTCTCATCCTTTCCTTTGACCATCTCGGGAACCACTCTATCTTATCTATTGCTGAAAGAGCTCTTGCTATCAGGTCATTATGGTCTATCCTGACAAACCATTGCGGAGTTGCACGGAATAGAAGAGGAGTGTTACATCTCCAACAATGAGGATAAGAATGTGTAATATTAGAAGAACTGATAAGGTTCTCTTTCTCTAAAAGCAGGGCTATTATCCCGTCGTTTGCAGCAAATACGAGCTGATCTCTAAATTGACCTGCTTCCTCTGTGAATTTACCCTCTTCATCAACTGGAGAAAGGATTGGAAGTCCATACTCTTTTCCCACAAGATAGTCTTCATATCCGTGTCCAGGGGCAATGTGGACCTCACCTGTCCCCTCTTCTGTGGAGACAAAGTCTGCAAGTATGACCCGAGATTCTTTATCAAAAAGTGGATGCCTGACCAAGATATCTTTAAGTTCACTTCCTTGTAGGTTGTCTATTCTCTTGTAAGGAAGCCCTAACTCCTCAAGCACTGCCAATCTCGTTGTGGCAAGTATGAACTTCCCTTTCTCTGTATCAACAAGTGAGTAGTCTATATCTCTGCCAAGGGCAAGGGCAACATTTGCTGGCAGGGTCCAGGGAGTAGTTGTCCATACAAGAAAAGAGGTGTCTTTCAGAGATTTATCCAATGAGGATTTAATAGGAAATTTCAGGTATATTGAGGGGGATGTATGCTCCTTATATTCAAGTTCTGCCTCTGAAAGCGCGGTTTTGCATCTTATGCACCAGTGTATTGGACGGTTTTCTCTATAGATATATCCATTAAAAAGAAGTGTGCCAAAGACCCTTAAAACATCTGCCTCATATTTTTTATCATAAGTGAGATATGGTCTCTCCCAATCTCCAATTATTCCAAGCCTTATAAACTGTTCCCTCTGTATATCTACATATTTCTCTGCATACTCCTTACACAGTCTTCTCACCTGCATTCGTGGGAGAAGTTTCTTCATTTTCTCTGTTACCTTATGTTCTATTGGCATACCATGACAATCCCATCCAGGTATAAATGGGGTTTTGTTCCCCGTAAGTGCCCTATATCTAACCACAAGATCCTTCAGGATTTTATTGAGTGCATGACCGATATGTAGATCTCCATTTGCATAAGGTGGACCATCGTGAAGTATATAATCATCTCCACCTTTTGTTAGAAGTTTGTGATAGATATCCTCTCTCTCCCAGAAGGCAAGAATCTGAGGTTCCTTCTCTTTCAAGTTTGCCCTCATAGAGAAACTGGTCTTTGGAAGATTTACAGTTTTACTATAATCCATTCCACCTCCGGTAAATACTGGTAATCGGTAATCGGTTATCGGTAATTAGTCTCCATAACGAGAACAGAACTGGCTCGATTTTTTGATCATTGAATTTAACATTCGTCCTACAGAAGTATAACTTTCTTTCTAACCAATCTTTACTTTGTGCCTCTGAGATGTAAGCACAATCAAGAGCTATTTCAATCCAATGTTGCGTCTCTTGCTGTTCCCCGTCGGCATCTGTTAACTTGCTAATAAAATGCTTCTCATAGCGACGTTTAGCCCAAGCTTCCGCAATTTGGGCACCAACTGAACGTGATGAACGTCTGATTTGATTTATTAGTGAGTACATCTCTTCCTTTGGAAATTTTTTAGAAACTTCATAAATCTCTCGCGACAATTGACGAACTGATTTATAAACCTCTAGGTCTCGAAAACTTTTTGCATGCTCCATTTTGTATCTCCTACTGATTACCGATAACCGATTACCAATTACTATGTTACACTATTCCCACTCTATTGTCCCTGGTGGTTTTGATGTAATATCATAAGAGACCCTATTTACCCCATCTACCTCCCTAACAATTTTATCTCCTATGGATATAAGATCGTCCCATCTAAATCTGTAGGCAGAGGCTGTCATACCATCTTTGGATACAACCGCCCTCACCACAAGTGCATACTCATAAGTCCTCTCATCACCCATAACACCAACGGTCAAAACAGGCAAAAGCACACAGAATGCCTGCCATATCTTATTGTAGAGATTCTTTTCCCTGAGCTCTCTTATTAATATATAATCTGCCTCTTGTAAAGTCTTGACCCTTTCCATCGTAACCTGTCCCAGGATTCTGACTGCAAGTCCAGGACCTGGAAATGGATGTCTTGCGAGAATCTTATCCGGAAGATGAAGGACACGTCCAACCTTTCTCACCTCATCCTTGAATAGGTCTCTGAGCGGTTCTATGAGCTGGAATGGCATATCCTCTGGAAGTCCACCTACATTGTGATGGGTCTTAATAGTGCTTGATTTCCCAATCTGTGGAAGGCTCTCTATTCTATCAGGATATAATGTGCCCTGGGCAAGGAATCTGGCATTATGATCTACTGAGCTGAAAATCTCTATGAACTTCCTACCTATCCTCCTCCTCTTCTCTTCAGGGTTAGAGACCCCCTTAAGCACAGAGAGAAATTCCTTCTCTGCCCTGATAAACTTGATAGAAAGATAGGGTGAAAGATTTTCTCTCACATCTTCTTCCTCTCCCTTACGGAGAAGACCTGTATCCACAAAAACAGGTATGAACCTCTCCCCTATTGCCTCCTTTAGAAGAAAAGCCATCACAGATGAGTCCACACCACCAGATACTCCTGCAATTATCTTATAATCTCCCGCTCTCTCCTTTATCTCCCTTATCTCTCTCTTTACAAAGATAGATGGGTTAAATCTCCTCTTTTTCTCTTTACATATATCCATTATGAAGTTTTTTAAGATAGTCTTACCATATTCTGTATGAGAAACCTCTGGATGAAACTGCAAGCCAAAGATATCTCCTTTCTCGAATGTGGCAATCTCTATATCCTTTGACTTCGCTATTATCTCAATCTCTTCTGGCAATTGTTGGACCTCATACTGATGACTCATCCATACCTTGAATCTCTCTCTGGTATTTTTCAGTATCCGTGATTCTGCAACAACCCTTATATCAGAAGAGCCGTATTCCCTTTTGCCCCTATCAACAGATCCCCCCAACTGCTTTGCAAGATAGTGCATTCCAAGACATATTCCAAGAACAGGAACTCCGCTATCTAATAGATTCTCACTTATCTGAATAGTCTCCGCATCACCAGGACCCCCTGAGAGTATTACCCCCTTTACCTCCATATCAGGATGAAAATTAGAAGGAGGATATATCCTGACAGAAACTCCTAACTCCTTTATCCTTCTTGCGATAAGATGTGTATACTGTGACCCAAGGTCAATGATTGCTATCATAGAAACGGTTAACCGTTATTAGTTATTAGTTATTTGTTATTTGTTATTTGTTATTTGTATTCGGTCAATTGGTTATTTGTTATTAGTTATTGGTTATTAGGTCCTTTCTCCCTGTCTCCCCTACGCCTTACGCCCTACGCCCTACTCGCTACTCGCTACTCACTACTCGTAAATCCGCACTAAGAACCTCCAATTTCTTCCCTATCTCCCTCTCTTTTCTTCTCATATTCTCTACCACGGATGGGGATGCCTTATTCAAAAAATCAGTATTAGAAAGACTCTTTCTGGTCTTATCAAGTAATTTCTTCAGCCTAAGAACCTCTTTTTCAAGTCTTGCGTTCTCCTTATGTAGATTTAGCACCCCGACAAGTGGAATTACTACCTCATAATTATGAGAGGCCCTCCTTATCCCCTTATCAGGCTTTGATGGTATATATTCACCGAGATGAGCAAGAGAGGTGATATAAGGTTTAACCCTGCCAAGTTTCTCATATCTAATATATACTGGTATCTCCTTTTTTGCGGGGATATTGAAAGCCCTTTTTGCATCTCTTATATCTGTTATTATCTCTATTGCCTCACCAAAGGTCTTCTCTATCTCAAGATCTATCTCTCCTGAAACAGGATATTTAGAGACGATTATTGGGGTATCCTCTGGGTTGAGCTCCTCTGTTATGAATGGGATGAATGGATGGAGTAGATGGAGAATATCTGTAAATATACGCCAACCATAATCTATGTGTCCTGTTTTTTTGATAATCTCAAGGTAAAAATCACAGTATTCATGCCAGAAGAAATTATGTATTAGCATAAGTGCCTCATGTAACCTGTAGTTGGAAAATGCCGTTTCTATCCCCTCTATTACCCCGGATAATCTTGAGGAGATCCATTTATCAGCAAGGTCAGGGTCATACTTTTTATCCGAGCCCAATATTTGAAGCAATCTTCTTGCATTCCACAACTTATTAGCAAAGTTTCTACCAAGTTCAAATGTCCTCTCCTCTATATGCGGGTCCTGCCCCTCTCCTGCAACTGCAAGTATAGAGAATCTGAGTGCATCTGTGCCATATTGGTCTATAATTTTTAGAGGGTCAATTCCATTACCAAGCGATTTTGACATCTTTCTGCCAAGATTGTCCCTCACAGTACCGTGAATATATACATCCCTGAATGGAGGAGAGTCTGTGAAAAAATATCCACCCATAATCATTCTTGCCACCCAGAAGAAGATTATCTCAGGACCTGTAACAAGCAACTCAGTTGGGTAGAAGTATCTAAATAAAGGTGACTTCTCTGGCCAGCCAAGTGTAGAAAAAGGCCAGAGCCATGACGAAAACCATGTGTCAAGCACATCAGGGTCCTGAACTATATCTGTCCCACCACATTCTGGACACCTTTCAGGCTTTTCTCTAGCGACTATAACCCCATTTTGCATTTTGCATTTTGCATTTTGCATTTCCTGGCAATACCATACAGGTATAGGATGTCCCCACCATAGCTGTCTTGATATACACCAGTCTCTTATATTTCTCATCCAGGAAAGGTAGACATTTTCCCATCTCTTTGGGTAAAATTTTACCTCTCCCTTTTCTACTGCCTCTATGGCAGGTTCTGCCAGTTTCTTCATCCTGACAAACCATTGCCTTGAAAGATACGGTTCTATGGCGGTCTTGCATCTATAACAGTGTCCAACAGAATGTTTATAAGGCTTTACCTCTTCCAACAGGTTATCTCTTCTGAGATCGTCTAATATCCTCTCCCTTGCGGTTTCTCTTGAGAGCCCCTTATATCTACCACCGTTCTCATTTATCCTCCCTTTTTTATCCATTATGACAAGGCTCTTTAGATTTTTTCTCTTACCTATCTCAAAGTCATTCGCATCGTGTGCGGGTGTAACCTTGACAACCCCTGTTCCAAATTCTGGGTTGACAAGGAGGTCTGCAACTACTGGGATCTTTCGGTTCATAAGAGGCAGGATGACATCCGACCCCAGATATTTTTCATATCTCTCGTCATCGGGATGAACTGCAATTGCAGTATCCCCCAACATAGTCTCAGGCCTCGTAGTAGCCACAACAAGAAATTCAATTCCTGCCGTTTGTCCTTTATCCTTTATCCTTTTCCCTTTTTCCTTTTTCGTGGGGTATTTGATATAATAGAGATTCCCATCCACCTCTTCATACTCAACTTCCTCATTGGAGAGAGCTGTCTGACATCTTGGACACCAGTTGACAACATAATCACCCCTGTATATCAGTCCCGCCTTATGGAGTTTTATAAATGCCTCTCCTACTGCGGATGAGAGGTCAGGGTCAAGGGTGAATTTTGTTTTGCTAAAATCCGCAGAGCATCCAATCCTTTTCAACTGATCAAGTATGTAGTTCTTTTTCGCCTCGGTCCAGTCCCATAATAGTTCCAGAAATCGCTCCCTACCTATATCCTCCTTTGTTTTTCCAGACGGCAGATTTGCTTCCACCACAACCTCTGTTGCTATAGAGGCATGGTCAACTCCCGGCACCCACAGTGCCTCAAAACCCTTCATCCTCTTCCATCTAATATAGATATCCTGTATAGTATTGTTCAGTGCATGCCCGAGATGAAGTATATCTGTAACATTCGGAGGGGGCATAGAGATGGTATAAGGTTTTTTGGATGGGTTTACATCAGCGCCCCCAAACCCCTCTTTCTCCCAGCGGAAGAGCCACTTCTCCTCTATCTCCTTATGATTATATCTTGATTTATCATCCATTATGCCAATTAAGTTCTTAGGTTCTTTTCCAATTTAGTTGGTAGAATATAGGAACAAATTCTCTTGAGTTCGTGCTCTTTGCATATTCGTATAAGCACGATTTGAAATCGTGCCTACATTTTTGAAAGATTAAATACAACAAGCCATATTGTCAAACTTGTACAACATTTGGTTGGTATTTGAACCAACTAAATTGGAGAAGAACCAGTTGTTAAGATAGTATCAGATATTACCCTGTTCGCTTTACGGTTATAGGTGCCAAGTTTGAATGCCTGTTCTGACATCAGTTTAATCTTTTCAGGATTAAGAAGTAATTCCTCTAATGACTTTTTTATATTACTATTATCACGCAGGAAGATACCTGCACCATTCTTCCCAACATAATCACCAAATACCAGCTCCTGTGCAGAACCTGCCATGGGAGATAATAGAATAGAAGCCTTACCCAATGAGAGAATCTCGGCTATAGTCACAGAACCTGGTTTACTTATTACAACATCAGAAGCCCACATCATCTCATCCATATTCTCAACACGGTC
Organism: uncultured bacterium; assembly: GCA_964422625.1. Classification (GTDB taxonomy): domain Bacteria; phylum Hydrothermota; class UBA3073; order UBA3073; family UBA3073; genus CAYRBN01. The sequence goes on from CAYRBN010000006.1 coordinate 18,673, forward strand.
ATAAGGATAGATAGCCCATTTAGATGATGCTATAATAGACTCACAATCCCTTCTTGCTCTCTTATTTTCACCAAAAACAATCATAGCCTGAAATGGTGTTTCTATTTGAGATAATTGAAATGTAAGTTTTTTAAAATCCATCATAGTTCCTAATAATCCACATACAATTAGCACTGTTGGAAGAGCCTTCTCTAAACCCAGGGATAATCTAACTTCTTCCTGGTCCTTATTCATTATTTTTAGGAACCCTTCCCTTACAGGTATACCTGATATAACGACCTTTTCTCCAAGAATACCAATTCTCTTCAAGTCATCTGCAAGTTCAGGGTTTCCAACATAATATTTTGAAATACCTGAACTGAGCCATAATCTCTGTATTGCATAATCAATAATTACAGTATGAAATATTGCCTTGATATAATTAGAAAGTTTGGCTGCTATCACATTGATCTCAGGTTGAATAGATACGACAATATCTGCATCGCCTATTAAGGAAAGAATTCGTCTTATAGCAAATGGTGCTGTCATAATAGACTGGATAGAGCTCTTATAAATTTGTGTAAATCCAGTATCTTTTTGTTGTAGATGTCTATAACTATTCCTGTATAGTCCTGGAAAGACAAGGTCACCAAATCTACCAATTCTATCTAACATTGGAATCACTGGAACATAGTCCAGAAGATTAAACAGATGGGCTTCAATCTTGTTCTCAGTCTTTAGGAAATCATATAGTGCATCTGAGGGATATACATGTCCTCCCTTACGAGAACAGTATAAGATAACAATATGTTTCTTTATCCTGTTATCCATCTTTCTTTACCATATTTAAATATTTCAATTAAAATTTCCCTCAGGCAATATTTATATTGCCAATCTGGATAGTGGTTCTTAAATTTTGAAACATCACTTATCCACCATATATGGTCACCTTTTCTGTTCTTTTCCCTATAAATCCAATCAAGTTTTTTTTCTACAATCTCTTCGCACAGCATTATCGCCTCAAGCATTGAACAATTAATCTGTCTGCTGCCACCCATATTGTAAACCTCACTGATTTTTGGGTTCATATAAAAGTGGTACATCGCGTTAACAAAATCATAACTATGAATATTATCTCTTACCTGCTTACCCTTATATCCAAATAGATAATATTTTTCACCTGTTATGGTGCACTTCATCAAATACGAGAGAAACCCATGAAGTTGAGCACCTGAGTGATTAGGACCAGTCAAGCATCCACCTCTAAATATTCCTGTTTTAATACCAAAATATTTACCATACTCTTGCGTTAGAATATCTCCTGCCAGTTTAGAAGCCCCGAAAAGACTATGCGTTGACTGATCAATACTCATTGATTCATCTATACCATTTCTATATCTGTGATTTTTAGGAATTTCCCATCTCAGTTCTTCTTCAACAAGGGGAAGAGAATTTGGAGAATCACCATATACCTTATTTGTAGATGTCAGAATAAAAACAGCATCAGATGCATACTTGCGAGTGCATTCAAGGAGCACTAATGTAGCATCTGCATTAATGGAAAAATCCATATAAGGATCTTTTGCTGCCCAATCGTGTGAGGGTTGAGCAGCTGTATGGATAACGAGATCTATATCAGAGGAATATTCTTTGAATATCCTCGATATCTCTTCTTTACTCCTTATGTCCTTATCGTAGTGTTCATAGTTATTAAAGTCAGCCTGAAGTCTTTCTCGTTGCCAGGTTGTGGAACCCGCAGGACCAAAAAAATAACTTCTCATATCATTGTCTATTCCTATCACACGAAAGCCTTTTTCACAGAAAAACCGCACTGTTTCTGAGCCAATAAGACCGCAAGAACCAGTAACCAGTATAACACTCATTTTTGGTATTTTTTTTAGGTTAGAAATAGATTATCTGATATTTGCGTATTCGATCCTCTTAAGCCCTCCAGAACAATACTGAGTTGTTCCTGTGGTGGTAATCTCTTGGCACCAATTTCACCCTTACCCTGACACTCACGCTGAAACATTTCATAAAATAGAATTACTTCTTCCCGATAACTTTTATCATTGCCTGAAACAATCTGAAGTTATTTGCTATTTTGACACAAGCTTTCTTTAAAAAATTAATAGGAATATAACTAAAAGCTAATTTCCCTTCAAATTTGTCAACATAAACTCTTTTAAATCCCGCTTTTTTGTGAATCTCTTTAAGAGTAGATCATAGAAAAGACAACTCATAACCAAACCTCATATGTATTCCTTTCAATAATTTTATGTGAACAAACTCAGCTAACTGTTTAAGGACAGGGAAATCAGGAATGTGTCCCCAAATTTGCCTATAAGTTAATGAACCGATATTTAAATATGGCACAGTATTAAAACTCACTCCGTCTTTTTTTAAAACTCTGTACAATTCATTAACACAAGTTTGCGTATCTCTAAAATGCTCTATTACGCCCCCTCCATATATTAAATCAATAGTATTTTCTTTTAATTGGCATATTAAGAATATCGCCTTGTATCAGTAAGTAATTTTTTATACCTTTTGCCTCAAGCATTTTTTTAGCAATTTTTAAAGCTGTGGGACATAAATCAACACCCGTCACTAAGCCAACTTCATTAGCTATTTCTTGACCAAAAATCATAGACCCGCATCCAATTTCCAAATATACTAAGTTTTTAGTAAGTTTTTTGCAGTCATTTAACTGCCGGTATGTAACTTTAAAGTAGTCCTCTAAATAATGCTCCCTCTTTTTAGTATAAGACTCCTGCTTGAGCTGTTTCTGATAGAATTTATCCCATTTCTTTATTGATAATTTTAAATCCTTTGTCAAATTGGGAACAATTTTTAAAAATTTATTATCTATTATTTGATATCTCTCTCCGCATTTTTCGCAACTTAAAAAATCATCTTGCGTTATCAAATCAGATTTGCACCGTGGACAACAAAGATATTGTAATACCTCCTGATTCATAGAACTCTTTTTAAATTCTTTTTAAAAATTATATTCCAATTGAATTGGTTGGCTAATTTAGAAGCATTTTCTCTAACTTTACTAACAAATCATCATTTCTTATGAGTAATGTATTGTTTCATGATATTTGCGTATTTGTAAGAAAGTATTATAACATATTTTCCTAATTTTGTCAACCATAAATTTTAAGAGAATGTTAAGTTTTTTTTAGCATTTTTTTCTTGACTTTTTAAAATTTTCATTGTATTATATGGAAGTTTGAGGATAAAATAGTGCTTGGATTTAGGGGGAGAATAGAATTTCCCGCAAAGCGGGAGAGGAGGTATTATACGTGTAAAGATAGATGAGGAGATGTGCACAGGGTGTGAGCTATGTGTGAACATCTGTCCTGACATGATAGAGATGACCGAAGAGGGAATAGCAAAACTTACTGTGAATGAGGTGCCAGAGGATAAAGAGGAGAATATAAGAGAGGCATCAGATAGCTGCCCTGCTGAGGCTATCATGATAGAGGAATAGCTCATTGTTCCAAATTGTTAGATACCCACCCAATACTCTGGCCGGGAGATATATAAAGAAATACCTCCCCGGCTATCTCCTTTAATATTATCCCTGATTATTCCTTAGCCACTCTCAACGATTTTGAGATTATGAAGAGTAAACTGTTCAACATTGCAAGGGTTGTCATATCCCTACTTCTGCTTCTGCTCCTCTTTAAGAGATTAGAGATGAGGGATATCCTCCCTCTGATAAGAGAGGCAGATATTTCATATCTCATACTCTCATTTCTTGGCTATTTATTGCTTCTCCTTTTTTCTGCGGCAAGATGGTGGTGGCTTTTGGGTGTTCAGGATGTCAGACTTCCTTTTATGAGGGTCTTTAAATACTACCTTATTGGAATGTTTTTCAACAACTTCCTCCCCCCCACGCTTGGGGGTGGGGCAGTGAGGGCAATCTATGCTGGAAGGGATACCGGGAAAAAGAAGGAATCTTTTGCATCTATGACCTGTGAGCTTGTGCTTGGATTTATAGGGCTGTTTATATTTGTGACCATTCTACTTCTCTTCTATCTTGGAACAAGAGAAGGGAAGATACTGTTCATTATATTCCTTTGCGGAAGTATAACACTTGCCTTTCTTTTCAACCTCTTTCTCTCACCCCGTATGGTGAGGCGATTGGAAATACCAATTAGAAGGGTTAAGATCTGGGGGGCAGGGGAGAAATTCCACAGGTTTTATGGTGCCATCAGTATCTATAGAGATAAAAGAAAGGCTATCTTGATTGCGATTCTTCTCTCATTTGGCGTCCAGACATCCATAGGTATAATAAATCTCTTTATTGGGAAGGCACTTGGGCTTGAGCTAAGTTTTCTCTCCTACATAGTCTTTCCGTCTATCATCAGTGTAATCCTTATACTACCTTCAATTGGCGGGCTTGGGATAAGAGAACTCTCATATATATATTTCTTCAATCTATTAGGAATAGCCCCTGAGGCATCATTCTCACTCTCCATACTCTTTTATCTCGTTGGGGTAATTGGCAGCCTGCCTGGGGTAGTGCTCTTCTCTACGATGAAGAAATACAAATAATCCAAATATACGAACTCCCCATCCTTCTCCCTTTCTCCTCTAAAGAGAGCTCAATACCCTATCTCTGCAAAAAGCTCATCAAGTGTGTCCGTTTCTAAAAGAAGTCTCTTCGCTTCTATTATAAGTGGATCGAATATAAGGACTGATTCTTCGTATCTTCCTTCCTTACCCCATAGTGCTTCTGCTATTGCTCCTCGCAAGTGTTTTTCAACAAATGGGATTGCCTCATCCCACTCACTCTCTTTTATCTCCATCTCTTTATTGACGATGAGAAATGTCTTGAACTCATCATAAATCTGTTCATCAAATGTCCACCCTCTTTCCAAGTTGGGAAACTGCCTTGTGTAGTATGCCGCAAAGGAGAGAAACCCTCCCTTTCTCCATATTCTTCCAATGAGTGGCGGTGTCCTTTCAGGTTCTATAGAGATATCCGGGACTATTCCCCCTCCACCACACAGAGTTCGGAATGGCTCCTCTAATGTGGTAAATTTCATGCCCACAGTTGGATTTCTCAACAGGAACCTCAGTGTATCTGAACGGTCTATGCACCTCCCGGAGGGTGTATAATGCCTTGCTGTGGTCAGCCTCAATGCCTCCTTCCTCCCCATAGGAACAACCGTCTGGACAGACCCCTTCCCAAATGTGGTATCTCCAATGACAAGCCCTCTGGACCAATCCTGGACAGCTCCTGCTACGATCTCAGATGCAGAGGCAGATGCCATATTCACAAGAACCACAAGAGGATATCTACCGTAAGCCAGCTCTCTTTCTGCTATATACTCCCTGTTTGCCCCTGCTATCTTTCCCCGCGTGCTTACTATCATCCTGTTCTTATCTATAAAATTGTCACTCACTCTTATTGCCTCTGTTAGAAGCCCTCCAGCGTTTCCTCTTAAGTCAAGTATCAGGCTTCTTTTTCCAAGTATCTGGAGCGCACTGATAGCGTCACTAATCTCTTCTGATGCTCCTTTTGAAAAGTTTGCCAGCCTTATGTAGCCTATATCGTTAGACAGAATACCATAGTATGGCACATTTTTCATCTCTATAATAGCTCTCTCTATTGTGTACTCCGCCTCTTCCATACCCTCTCTTGCTATCATTATCGTAACCTCTGTTCCTGGCTCACCTCTCAGCTTTTTAACTGCGTCACTCGTTGTTATACCCCTTGTGGATTCTCCCTCTATCTCTGTTATTACATCTCCTGGACGAAGTCCTGTCCGATATGCAGGTGTTCCCTCAATCGGGGCAATTATCGTAAGCCAGCCATCTCTTATACTTATCTGTATTCCAAGTCCACCAAACTTCCCCTCTGTTTTTACCTGCAACTCTTTGAAATCATCTTCATCAAGGAATGATGAATGAGGGTCCAGTGATTGTAACATCCCTTCTATTGCCTCTCGGACAAGACGGGAGGGACTCACCTCTTCTACATATCTATCCTGAACTATCCTCAAAACTCTTGTGAACAGATTGAGGGTGTATGTGATATTCTCTACAGTGCCAGACGAGAGAGAAATTACCAGAAGAATCACACCCATTATTAGCATCTTCACATTCATAATGCCTCCCACATTCGGTTATAGTATTCTTTCATATTCTTTCATACTTTTTTTCACAATACCTCGGTTATCGGTAATCGGTTATCAGTAAAGACTACATTTCCTGCTGCCATCAGTTTTGACCTTTGACTTTTAGACTTTTTGACCTTTAGACTTTTTCACCTATAACTTATCATCTTCTTAAGCTCCTCTATCTCTTCCTGCTGAGTTTCTAATCTCTGGTTCTGTGTTTCTAACTTCTGGATTAATTCCTGTATTGCAATCAGGGCTACTCCACTCACATCCATACTGGATAAATACTTCTCTTCGCTTACTCCAAAAGCATTATGAAAATCCTCAGACACAGGTCCAATATGATATGAATCTGACCCTTTATATTGCCATCTCGTAACACTCATCTCTTTAACCTTGTTCAAAATATCTGCCCCATTCAGTTCCTGGAAATTCTCCTTGAACTCTCGAGAAGAGCCAATCATCCAGTTGCCACCAATAGTGAGATGAGCACCATTACCATCAGTCGTGTCAGTCCCAACATGCAAAGGATGAGCTGGGCTCTCCTGATTAATTCCAAATTCATAATCCCTGAAACCGCCGTCTCCAAAAACAATATCAAAGCTATCGGCAACAAAAACCTGATCGGCCGGATCCCCACCCCCAAACCCAAATCCAAACGATGCCTTTCCGTTCACTCTGACCATAGCTCCACCTGCGACAGTCGCATACGGAGCGGTAGCCCATTGGTCCCGTCCACCACTTATTGTAGCCCCCGGGTCTATGGCCTGATTCGTCGATCCGCCACTTACTGTCGAATAGGAGCCAGCGGCTTGGTTACTGCGTCCGCCACCTATTGTCGCATAGTCGCCAGAGGCGATGTTGCTATGTCCCCCACCTACTGTAGAAGCTATGCCGCCGGCGGTGTGACCCCGTCCACCAGCCACTGTTGCCCATTGATTAGAGGCGAAGTTGGCCTCTCCTCCAGCCACTGTTGACTGCAAGCCACTGGCGGTGTTGCTCTGTCCACCACCTACCGTCGCCTCTTGTTCCGTGGCTCTGTTATTCTCTCCACCACCCACTGTCGTTTCCAGGGCACTGGCGGTGTTAGTCCGTCCACCACCCACTGTCGCACAGTTGCCGGAGGCGGTGTTGTTGTGTCCGCCACCCACTGTCGCAGACACATTGCTAGCGACATTATTCCATCCGCCACCCACTGTCGCATTATCGCCGCTGGCAATGCAAGCACGTCCACCCCCTACGGTAGAGAAATTTCCAAGTGCAGCATTGGAATCAGCCTCATTAGGTCCACCACCACCACTAACAACGGAATAGTCTCCTCTAGCCCTGTTGTGACTTCCACCACTCACAGTCGCACCATCCCTCATGGCAATATTGCGAAGTCCACCACTTATCGTGATGTATTTCCATGAGAATCCTGTCAAGTTTATAGT
>CAYRBN010000007.1:0-25941 GCA_964422625.1 uncultured bacterium
AGGGTATGCCCTGAAATGCAGAAATAGACAGTGATTGAAACCAATAACCACCCTTGTTTTTGTAATAACGGCGAAACTTATAAAATATGGAAAAAGTTATGTAAACGCAATCTATTCCTTGTAAATGATGAATGTCCCATTTTAGCGTTCCCAAAATGTCCCATTTTGACTGTTGCGTAACATGTGGTTATTTTTTGCTTGACATCGCCTCAATTATGTGGTAATATTCTATGGGTTGAATATCCAACTCCACAATTTTTGAGATTAGAAATCAGATGCTGGATATTAGGGGACAGGTTATCAGGCCAAGAAAGAGTCTTTCCCAGTCATTTCTAAAAAGTAGGGGAATGGCTGAAAAAATTGTGGATGCACTATCCCTGAAAAATGATGAGACCGTGTTGGAGGTAGGTCCAGGAACTGGTATTCTGACACAATTCTTGGTCAAAAAGGCAGGGAAGGTAGTGGTGATAGAAAAAGATAGAAGATTCGTAGAGGTGATGAATGAGACTTTCAAGGATATCCCAAACATCGTAATACAGGAAGGAGACATATTGAAACAGGATATTAAAAGCCAGAGAGAGGGAGAGAGGATAAAACTTATCTCCAACCTCCCTTTTTCCATATCAAAAAGGTTTCTCTATCTTTTAGTGGAGAATAGAACCACTTTTTCCTCTGTTGTGCTCACGCTCCAGAGAGAGGTTGCACAGAGACTGGTTGGGAAACCAGAGACAAAATCATACGGAACATTATCTGTGATATATCACTGTTTTTCAGATACGGAGATCCTTTTGCCAATCCCACCCTCATTCTTCTCTCCAAGACCAGGGGTCTCATCACTTGTAGTCCGAATAACATTTCTCAATAGATACTCCATAGATGACTATAACAGTTTTTTCTCATTTGTAAAGACCTGTTTTAGAGAAAGGAGAAAGATGCTAAGAAAGACCATCGGTCTTGAGGGTGCTATGGGAAGAAAAAGGGCAGAAAACCTTACGCCTCCACAGTTTGTGGAGATCTGGAACAAGGATTAAAGCAGGCTCTCTCACTTCTCAGGTGTCAGATGTTAGGTCAAAAAGTCTAAAGGTCAAAGGTCAAGACTAATGGCTGATGGGGGTCTGGTTTTTACCGATTACTGATAACTGATAACCGATAACCGTCTTCATACTTCTATGTGTGGTATATGCGGCATAATACCAAAACATCAGACCACGATAAGGAAAATGACCGCCCTTCTCTCCCATCGTGGCCCTGATGGAGATGGTTACTATGAGGATGAGACAATATCTCTTGGTCACAGAAGGCTTGCCATTATAGACCTTGAGAGAGGAGATCAACCTACCTATAATGAAGACAAAACTATATGTATAGTTTTTAATGGAGAGATATATAACTACAAGGCTCTCAGGAGAGAGCTGATGCGAGACCACAGATTTTATACAGAGAGTGATACAGAGGTGCTCGTCCATCTTTATGAGGATATGGGGACAGGATGTCTTGAGAGACTGAACGGACCATTCGCTTTTGCTATATGGGATAAAAAGAAGAGGGAGCTTTTTCTTGCAAGGGATAGGCTCGGAATAAAGCCTCTCTATTATACTGAAGACGGACCGTTTGCCTTTGCCTCAAATCTCGGGTCGCTCATGCCAGTCTTGAGAGATAAAGTGATAGACCCTTTTGCCTTCTCTCTATATCTTTCACTTGGCTATGTTCTTTCCCCATACACTATGGTTTCTGGAATTAAAAAATTACTACCAGGCTCTTTTGGAGTCTGGAAGGATGGAAGATTAAATATTAAAAGGTACTGGGAGGTAGATTGGAAGGAAAAAGGAAAAAGGAGAAAGGAAAAAGGAGAGAAGGAAGTGGTTCATACTCTGAGAGCCCTTATAGACGAATCAGTGAGATTGAGGTTGCAGGCAGATGTTCCGGTTGGTGTTTTACTCTCAGGGGGGATTGACTCCGCAGTGGTCACGGCAGTTGCATCTAAATATGAGCCTCATCTCCGCACATTCACAGTCGGGTTTAACACAGCGGAGTTTGATGAAAGAGGGTATGCGAGACTCATCTCTAAAAGATTCAACACAGACCATAAGGAGATATTGGCAATCTCGGATATGGAGGAGGAACTGATGACTATGATGGAGTTTGTTGATGAACCTATAGCAGATGAATCACTTATACCAACATATCTTATATCAAAACTTGCCGGAGAGGATGTAAAGGTAGTGCTCACAGGTGAGGGGGGGGATGAAAACTTTGCAGGCTATCCAAGATATATACTCTCTTTTCTTTCTCTACTGGTTCAGGGAATAATGCCTGTGAAAATGGCCATAGAGGCGCTCTCTCCTTTTGTTGGAGCAAAGAACAGGGTCTATTTTGAAAGACTCCTTTCTACTGAAAGGAATATCCTGAAAAAGAATTTAGACTGGCTCTCTATATTTAGCGAGGATGAGAAGAGGAGACTCTGTGGTAAGAACTTGAAACAGATTGAATTCGAGGGTGAGGGGATAGAGTCGCTTTTTCATTTTGACCTTACAAGGTGGCTTCCAGATAATGTTCTTCAGAAGTTGGACAGGGCAACTATGGCAAATTCTATAGAGGGGAGGGTTCCTTTTCTTGACCACAGACTTGTATCATACTGCGCCGGGATAGCCAGCTCAGTGAAACTGAGGGGGTTCAACACAAAGTATCTCCTGAAACTTGCATACAGTGACGCTATTCCAGAACAGATATTAAGACGACGAAAGCATGGGTTTTTAGCCCCGTTTAGTGAATGGTTTGCTGATAAATTCCTTACCTTATCTCAGTCTGTTCTCTCTCATAGTAGTTTCAATTCTGATTATATAAAGGAGATACTGAACAGGGCAGGCGATGAGAGACCTTATGCCAGGAAGCTGATGGCGTTGTTGGTCTTTGAACTGTGGAGAGAGAGAGAGGGGGTAAGGATGAATTATGAATTATGAAGGAAAAAGGATAAAGGATAAAGTAGAAGGATGAATTATGAATTATGAAGGATGAAGGCGGTTAGTTAGTTGGTTGGTTAGATGTAGGGATTTGATTTATCAAATCCAATAACCCAAGGATGAGGGATAAGGATGAATTATGAATTATGAAGGAGTGAAGCGTAGGGCGTAAGGAAGTAATAACAAATAACAAATAACCGTCCTTGCAACACCTGACACCTGAATTGACCTAATAACCAATAACTAATAACTGTCTTTGATGAAGGATGAAGGATAGATATTAGGCTGATTTCTCTGCATAGCCTAATGAAAATGCCATAGTTATTGCATTATGTTCACATCTCTTATAACAGAGTGCACACCCTATACATTTTGAGAGAGTTACCCTGTGTTGTTCCGCCCTTTCCCCTGTTATTGCAGAGCTGGGACAGACCGCCTTGCACTCCTCACATCCAGTGCAACCTGTCCCAATCATTGCCCTTGGCCTTGATACCGCCTTGTCAATTATGCAGTTTGTTGGACATCTAAAAATACAGATAGTTGCATTCTTACAAGAGAGGGGGTCTATCCTTGCCAGGTTATCTTCCACCTTTATTGCATCATGAGGACAGTTCTTCTCACAGAGCTTGCAGGCTATACATCCCACATCACATACCTTTCTTACCGAGGCGCCTTTCCTGTCTGAATTGCAGGCAACATATACCTTCACTGCTTTTGGGATAAGCTCAAGAACACCCCTGGGGCATTCCTTAACACATATTCCACATCCTGTGCATCTATCATCTGATATATCAGGTAATCCGTCCTCATCCATTCTAATCGCACCAAAGGGACAGACCGTTTCACAGTTTCCATATCCAAGACAGCCATACTCACATCCCTTATTCCCTTTCTGGATTATGTCCGCGGCAACACAGTCACTAAGACCTTCATAAATAAACCTTTCTATTGCCTTTCCCTTACCACCTCTACATCGCAATACTGCGACATTGGGTTCAATCTCTAATGGTTCGATATTGAGTATATCTGCGATTTTTCTTGCAACTTCCTCTCCACCAACAGGACAGAACACCGCGGTCTTCTCCTCTCTTGCAACTGCTGAGGCATAAGCCTTACACCCGGGATACCCACATCCACCGCAGTTTGTCCCTGGTAGTATCTCTATAAGATCAGTCTCAATCTCTGAGGGTGTAATTGCCAGTTTTGTATATGCGAAAGTGAGAAGTAAACCCAAGACAAGTCCAAGACCACCGAGAACAATCAATGATATCGTTACAACCATAATTAGTTCAAATTATATCACAGAAAATAGATAAAGTCAAGGTAAAAGTGTATCCACTAAGATCACTAATTCTCACTAAATTTCTATTCAACTCTCAACTCTTCTCAACTATTTACTCTCTTTCTCTGTGTTCTCATTGGTTATTTTTTTCCTCTAAGGAATGGAATTTACTAGGGGGGCTATTTTAAAAAGGTAGTTAGTTTGTCTTTGCAACTCCTGACACCACAATGATAGAAAAATTAGGGGTAAGCTGCGTCCAAGAAAAGTATCTTGTCGAAGGCGAGATTTTTCTTGACAGAAGGAAAAATCTGTGATACAATTAACATTGTATGGAAAAATATGTTGTTGTAATAGGAGGAGTGATATCGGGGGTTGGCAAGGGGATTGCTGCTGCATCCATAGGAAAGATATTAAAGGAATATGGCTTTTCTGTCACCGCGGTAAAGATAGACCCCTACATAAATTACGATGCAGGCACACTCCGTCCCACGGAACACGGTGAGGTATGGGTTACTTATGATGGAGGAGAGATAGACCAGGACCTTGGAAACTATGAGAGGTTTCTGGAGATACCGATTCCAAAAAGCAACAATATCACAACAGGACAGATATATAGCTCAATTATAGAGAAAGAGCGAAAAGGCAAATATCTTGGAGAGACTGTCCAATTTATCCCTCATGTACCAAATGAGATAAAAAGGAGGATAAAGAAGGCAAAAAAGGGATATGATATATGTATAATAGAGATTGGAGGAACGGTTGGTGACTATGAAAATATCCCATTTCTATTTGCAGTAAAAAGTATGGAGAAGGTACTCGGCAATGGTAATGTATGCTATGTCCTGATCACATTCCTGCCCGTGCCTGATCATATCAGTGAGATGAAGACAAAGCCCACGCAACAAGCAATAAAACTCCTTCAGGAAAACGGGGTAATCCCGGATATAATCCTGTGCAGGGGGCATAAACCAGTTGATCTGATAAGGAAGAAAAAGATAGAGACTTATGCAAACATAAAAAGTGAATATGTTATATCAGCTCCTGATATTAAGGTCCTCTATGAGGTGCCACTTAACTTTGAGAAAGAAAGACTCGGGAGAAAGTTGCTTGGAAAACTTGATATTTCTCCTAAAAAAACTCCTAACTGGCAAAGGTGGCGGAAACTTGTTACAAGAATTAAAAACCCAGAAACAAGGGTAACGGTTGGTATTGTGGGAAAGTACTTAGAGATAGGGGACTACGATCTGAGGGACTCCTACATATCAATAAATGAGGCATTAACCCATGCAGGTGCAAAACTTGCTACCGGCGTGGATATCCAGTGGATAGACTCTGATGCTATAACTCCTCGGGTGCTTTCTAATCTTGACGGAATAATGGTGCCAGGCGGTTTTGGAGAGAAAGGGATAGATGGTAAAATATCCGCAATCAGATATGCCAGGGAACAGGGTATACCATTTTTGGGTCTCTGTCTTGGAATGCAACTTGCAGTTGTGGAGTTCGCAAGAAATGTTCTTGGGCTAAATGCAGATTCAACAGAATTTGACCCAGAGACAGAGGCACCCGTTGTTGATATACTCCCTTACCAGAGAAAACTATTGAAAGAAGACAGATACGGTGGAACAATGAGGCTCGGTGCGTATGCTGCCTATCTGAAACAAGGAACTCTAATTTATAAACTATATAAAGAAAGGTTAGAAACCGACAGAAAAATCTCTATTCAACCAGAGAGAAGGGGGAAGGTATTGGCGGATATGAGATATATTATAGAGAAACACAGACACCGCTACGAGATCTCTCCTGATTTTGTAGATATATTAGAGAAAGGAGGGATGGTATTTTCTGGATTTCACATACCAGAAAAAGGTCCCTCTCTTATGGAGTTTTTAGAACTACCTAAAAACAGATTTTTTGTCGCGACACAATCCCATCCTGAGTTTACATCAACCCTCATATCGCCTTCCCCACTCTTCGTAGGATTTCTGTCCGCTATGGAGGGTGAATAGATTTTAAAGTTTAGACTTTGTCTCTGTATAGTTCCCCACTTCTAACCTTGCAAAATAGATTCCCGATGCGAGATTCCTGCCATCTTCATCTTTTCCCTCCCATGTTACTTCGGTGATCGGTAATCGGTGATCGGTAAGGTGCGGATGAGGCGGCCAGTGCAGTTCCTCAAACTCTGTCTCAACCTTGATATTCACCTTTTATATCAATTGAACTATTAGGGTGTAGATATAAAGAAAGTGATGATACAGACTGATAATGGGTCAGAGTATATAGGCAATGTGAAAAAGAAGAAGGGCAACACCCTCTTTGAGAAGGTGCTGGAAGAATTTTGGATAATTTTCTGCCTGATTTTATGAAGTATGGAGACCATGTAGGGTGGTCAGCCAAAATTAGTGGATTTTTCGCTTGACTTTTGGTCTATTTTATGTTATACTCCAACACTATGTCACTACAACTACACAATACACTTACCAGAAACAAGGAGGAATTCGTTCCAATAGACCCATCCCTTGTAAAGCTATATGTGTGTGGTATGACTGTGCAAGATAGACCACACATAGGGCATATGAGAGCATATATCGTCTCTGATATACTGAAAAGATGGCTTATGTATAAGGGTTTTAAGGTAAAACAGATACAGAATTTCACAGATATTGATGATAAGATAATAGAGCGCTCAAAGGTCCTGGGTATAGATTATAGAGAACTTGCAGAGAGGAATATAGAAGAGTTTATGAACTGCTGTGATATTGTAGGGATAAAGAGGGCAGATTTTTATCCGAGGGCAACCCAACATATAAAAGAGATTATAGAACTGATATCAAAACTGATAGAGAGGGGCTATGGATATGTGACAGAAAGCGGTGTATACTTTGAGATATCCAGATTTTCGGACTATACCAAACTATCAGGCAAGCATCTTGCAGATCTGATAAAGGGTGCAAGGGTGAAAGTTGATGAGACAAAACGTTCCCCCCTTGATTTTGTCCTCTGGAAACTGGCAAAAGAGGGGGAGCCCTTCTGGGAAAGTCCATGGGGTAGGGGTCGACCTGGCTGGCATATTGAGTGTTCTGCTATGTGTATAACACATCTTGGTGAGACTATTGATATTCACACAGGGGGTGAGGACCTCATATTTCCACACCATGAAAACGAGATTGCACAATCAGAAGCAGCCACAGGGATGCCATTTGCAAGGTTCTGGCTCCATAACGGACTTCTCCAGTTTCATGGGGACAAAATGTCAAAATCAACTGGTCAATTTGTGCCCGCTTTTGATCTGTTAGAGAGATACAACCCAGGGGCAGTGAGACTGTTTTTTCTCTCTGTTCACTATCGTCATCCTATGGAATATAATGAGCAGGGATTAAAGGAGGCAGAGTCGGCACTTGTTAGGATAAAGGAAACTCTCTGGAACTTAAAAGAACGGAGAAAAGAGAAGCAGGAAAGCGGGGGGGGGGCGAGAGAAAATTCGGGTATTCATCGTTTCTGGAATGATTTTAGTGATGCGATGGATAACGATCTCAATACTCCAAAAGCAATTGGAAGCATCTATTCTCTGATAAAGGAAATAAATTTCATCTCAGGGGATATGGATGATAAAACAGCCTCTTTATACAAAGAGGCGCTTACATCTTCGTTAAATCTTCTTGGAATAAATATAGAAGAGAGAACCTCTTCCGAGGAGACACCAAAACTTCTGGATACTGTTCTTGAGATAAGGCAAAAACTTCGTGAAGATAAGAAATATTTCCTCGCAGATATGATAAGAGAGAAACTATCTAGTATTGGTATAGTAATAAGGGATACAGAAGAGGGAAGTATCTGGAAGATATAAAAATTTTTCTAAAAAAAAAGCTTGACATATTTAAGTTTTTATGTTAAAATACAAAGCTTTGATAGTTGACAGTAAGAATAGACTGTCTTATCAAAAAACTCTATACTGCTTTACAAACAAGTACAATTAGTGTCCGGTGAATAATTCGTTTTTTGCGTAGCTAAAACTACGCTACTACAAGGTATAGATATCCAAATCTAATGTAGTAGCGGATCTTTAGATCCGCCCCAAAAAGGAATATAGGTATTGATTGTGGTTTTGGCAATTTTTCACCGCTAACTAATTACTGACAATGACACTCTCTAAACTACATTTTCTCTGTGGTTAGTTTTTTGAAAATTATTTTATGTTTTGAAGGAGGTATGTATGGCAAAGGAGAAGTTTAAACGGACAAAGCCACACCTGAATATCGGAACTATAGGGCATGTGGATCATGGTAAAACTACACTGACAGCTGCTATTACAAAGGTGCTTGCAGCAAAAGGGTTTGCACAATATACTGCCTACGATGAGATTGATAAGGCACCTGAAGAGAAGGCGAGAGGGCTGACTATCCAGCTATTTCATGGAGAATTTGAGTCAGAGAAACGTCACTATGCCCATATAGACTGTCCAGGGCATGCAGATTATGTCAAAAATATGATAACAGGTGCGGCCCAGATGGATGGTGCTATACTTGTAGTTTCAGCGGCTGACGGCACCCAGCCCCAGACCAAAGAGCATGTTCTTCTCGCCAGACAGGTGAATGTTCCCGCTATTGTTGTCTTTATGAATAAAACAGATCAGGTGGATGACCCGGAGATTCTTGAGATAGTAGACATGGAGATAAGGGAACTCCTCACAAAATACGAGTTTCCAGGAGATGAGATACCAATAGTAAAGGGGAGTGCACTCAAGTGTCTCGAGTCTCCAACGCCAGATTGTGAAGAGTGCAACCCTATATTGGAACTTGTCACGGCAGTAGATGAGCATATACCCCTACCAGCAAGGGATGTTGACAAACCATTTCTTATGTCTGTTGAGGATGTCTTCACAATTACAGGTAGAGGAACAGTAGCTACTGGAAGGGTTGAGAGGGGACGGCTTACCCCTGGCGAGGATGTTGAGATTGTAGGATTTAAGCCTACAAGGAAAACAGTTGCCACTTCTCTGGAGATGTTCAGGAAGATATTAGATGAGACTGTTGCTGGAGATAATGTGGGTATTCTCTTAAGAGGGATAGAGAAAGATGCGATTGAAAGAGGTATGGTGCTCTCAAAACCTGGCACAATAACGCCACACACAAAGTTTGGGGCGCAGATCTATGTATTGACAAGGGAAGAGGGCGGTAGACATACACCTTTCTTTAGTGGATATTCCCCCCAGTTCTTTTTTAGGACAATGGATGTGACAGGACATGTTGATCTTCCCAAGGGTGTTGAGATGGTTATGCCTGGGGATAATGTAGAGCTTGACTGTTCACTTATATCCACGGTAGCTATGGAAGAGGGTATGCGGTTTGCTGTGAGGGAGGGGGGTCGAACGGTAGGTGCTGGTATTGTGACAAAGATAGTAGAATAATGTAGGGACAGGGTTTATCCCTGTCCGCAGATCGGACAACCGCAAGGGTTGTCCCTACATATGGGGGGGTATGGTAGAGAAGATACGAATAAAGCTTAAGGCATACGATCATACACTGTTAGACTGCTCTTGCAAGACGATTGTAGAGAGGGTGAGAAAGACGGGAGCGAGGTTAGCAGGACCTGTGCCTCTCCCGGTAGATCGCAGTCTTTATACGGTTCTTAAGTCCCCACATATAGACAAGAAATCTCGTGAACAGTTTGAGATCAGGGTGCATAAAAGGCTGCTTGATATATATGAACCGACTGAAAGGACGATGGAGGTTCTTCGTAAGCTCAGTCTTCCGGCTGGCGTGGATGTTGAGATAAAAGTATAGGCTAAACTTATGAATACAGTTATTGGTAAAAAAATTGCGATGACCCAGATTTTTAAAGATGATGGAGCACTTGTTCCTGTTACTGTTATAAAATGTGAAGGCACTACTGTGGTAGGGATAGTTGCTAAGGAAAAAAGGGGCTATAATGCTATTGTGATGGGGTATGGGAAAGCCAATAACCCAACCCTACCGTATAGGGGTCTCTTTAGAGGAGTAGGGGGGAAGGTGCCAGAGGTTGTAATGGAGACAAGAACAGAGAAAATTGATGGAATAAATATTGGGGCACTTATACCACTTTCTATTTTTGAGGTTGGTGACAAAGTGTCTGTAACAGGGATATCAAAAGGTAAGGGGTTTCAGGGGCCTATTAAGAAATGGAATTTTTCACGGGGACCTATGAGTCATGGTTCCCATTCTCATCGTGTTCAAGGATCTATAGGCTCTTCTGCTGATCCCTCCAGAGTATGGAAGGGTAAGAAGATGGCTGGTAGGATGGGGGGGGTCAGGGTTACAATAAGAAACCTCCTAATAGTGAAGATGGATGAGAAAGAAAATCTTATATACATCAGGGGGGCTGTTCCGGGGGTAAGAAAGGGTGTGGTCCTGATAAGAAAGAGTAGAGCGTAGGGCGTAGGGGAGACAGGGAGACAAGGGGACAGGGAGATGGGGAGAGTGCGAGAAGGGGTAAAAAAGGAGTAAAAATCTTGATAATCTGCGTCCTAAAAAACAAAATAAAAAATTATTCACCGGACACTAATTATGGAAGTGAATCTATATTCAAAGGATGGGAATATTGTAGGTAGAGAAGAACTCCCTCCATCTGTATTTGAGCAAAAGGTAAATGATGTTCTCATCTCTGAGGTTGTAAGGGCGTATAGAGCAAACGCTAGAATTGGGACTGCATCAACCAAGAAGAGAGGTGAAGTGAGGGGGGGAGGAAGAAAACCCTGGCGTCAGAAGCATTCTGGAAGAGCAAGGGCAGGGTCAAGAAGGTCGCCTATATGGAGAGGTGGTGGTGTGGTATTTGGTCCAAAACCAAGAGACTATAGTATAAGTATACCAAAAAAGAAGAAGAGGCTTGCACTTCTTTCCTCTCTTTCCCTTATGGCAAAAAAAGGCAAAGTGCTTATTGTAGATGAAATTGTGATGGAAAAGCCGAACACAAGGATATTTTATGGTTTCTTGAAAAACCTTGGTGTCAAAGATGGTGCAAAAGTGCTTTTCACCCTTGATACCACAGATGAGAATCTATATAAATCAGGCAGAAATATTCCGAATGTCTCTTTTACGACTGCTTATGATCTTAATGGATTAGCGGTTTTATCCGCAGATACGGTTGTATTTTCTTTGAAGGGACTGAACTCTCTAAGGGAGAAACTTGTATAAAGACGTAAGAAATATAATAATAGCACCTGTGCTGACCGAGAAGGCACTGAAACTGAAAGCGGAGACAAACTCCTATACCTTTTGGATTCATCCTTCTGTAAATAAGATTGAGGTTGCAAAGGCAATGCAGGAGTTATTCAAGGTAACACCGATAGGGGTAAGGACTTATAATCTAAAAGGTAAACCAAAGAGGCTTGGAAGATGGGCAGGCAAAAAATCGAATAGGAAAAGGGCAATTGTAAGTCTTAAAGAAGGGGATACAATAGCTCTATTTGAGGGAATGTAGTTAGTTTGTTAGTTGGTTAGTTTGTTAGTTGGTGGGTAATCTATGTTAAAGAAGATAAGGCCGACAACTCCTTCAAGGAGACATATGACATTTGAGGATTTCTCGTCTCTTTCAAAAGAGAGACCTTTGAAATCTCTTATCCGACCGTTGAAGTCAAAAGCTGGCAGAAACAGTAATGGCAGGATAACGGTACGGCATAGGGGGGGGGGTGCCAAGAGATTTCTACGTATTATTGATTTCAAAAGGGACAAACATGGAATCCCTGCCAATGTTACTCATATTGAGTATGATCCCAACAGATCGGCAAGAATCGCAAGGCTGTCATACTTAGATGGAGAAAAGAGATACATTATCTGTCCTGCTGGGTTATCTGTTGGGGATAAGGTTGTATCTGGTCCCGGGTCTCCTTTTAAGATTGGCAATGCACTCAGCCTGAGAGATATCTTGCCGGGTATGGACATTCATAATATAGAGATGGAACCTGGAAGGGGTGGTAAGGTTGTGAGGGCAGCGGGTGCATCTGCACAGATCCTTGCAAAGGAGGGAGATTATGCACATATCAAACTTTCCTCTGGAGAGATAAGACTTTTACATCTGAACTGTTATGCTACACTTGGCAAAGTTTCAAATCCTGACCATAGAGCAGTTGTCATTGGAAAGGCAGGAAGGAAAAGATGGATGGGGAGAAGACCCAAGGTGAGGGGTATGGCAATGAACCCTGTTGATCATCCAATGGGTGGAGGCGAGGGTAGGAGTAAAGGGCACATACCAAGGTCTCCCACAGGAGTTCCTGCAAAGGGTAAAAAGACGAGAAAGAAGAGGAAACCATCAAGTAAATTTATTCTGAAGAGAAGGAAATAGAAGGAAGATGTTGGAGCGAATCGATAAAGGGGGTAAGAGATGCCAAGGTCGCTTAAGAAGGGACCCTACATAGACGAAAAACTGTTAAGGAAAATAACCAAAAAGGATAGTAAACCTATAAAGACATGGGCAAGAAGGTCTACGATAACGCCCGAGTTTGTGGGGCATACAATTCAGATCCACAACGGGAACAGATTTATACCTGTCTATATAACCGAGAACATGGTAGGGCATAAATTAGGAGAGTTTTCTCCAACAAAGGTCTTCAGGCAGCATGGCGGGAAGAAGGCCAAAGAAGCAAGAAGGAAGGGATGATGGAAGGATTTACCTATCAGAAATATATAAGAGTTTCTCCTAAGAAACTGAGGAAATTGGCATCTCCAGTTTGCAATATGAGTGTGGAATCTGCGCTTGGGGTAATGCGCGAACTTCCATCTCCTCACACAAGGGTAGTAACAAAGGCTATTAAATCTGCGTATGCAAATCTGAAGGTGAAAAAAGATGAGGAGATGAATGAGAAAGAGGCTGTTATTAAGTCTATCATCGTGGAACAGAGTTTTAGATTAAAAAGGCTTAATCCAAGAGCAAGAGGAAGGGCAGATATGATCTTGAGACGGTTCAGTCATCTCAAATGTGTAGTTAGAGACAAATACTAAATTCTAATATCTAAATCCTAAATAAATACAAATGACCAAAATACAAAATTCAAAACAATATGATCTAGAAGAGAGGACCTTTAAATTTGCCAAAAGAGTAATTGCTTATGTCAGCAACCTACCAAAGACGATATCAAATATCGAAGTTGGCAAACAACTTGTCAGAGCAGGTGGTTCCATAGGTGCGAATTATATAGAGGCAAATGAGGCTTTAAGTAAGAAAGATTTTGTTATGAGAATAAAAATTTGCCGTAAGGAGTCAAAGGAAAGCAGATATTGGATAAGACTCACTGAACCTAACCAGGATTACATAAGTGAGAAAGAATATTTAATTCAGGAAGCAACCGAGCTTATGAAGATTTTTGGTTCAATATTAGAAAAGTCAAAATAAGCATAGTTAGGGACAAATACTAAATTCGAAATCCGAAACTCTAAACAAATACAAAACCCAAAATACAAAATTCAAAACAGTATGATATGGAAAACAAGTTTAAGACATTTGAATTTAGAGTTTTGAAATTGTCGTAGGATTTAGATATTAGAAATTTAGGATTTACTCATATAGGGGGGTTTAGTGGGACAGAAGACTCATCCTTACGGTTTTAGATTGGGTATAACGAAAGATTGGAAATCTCGTTGGGTAACAAAGAATAGGTTCAAAGAGTATATCTTAGGAGATAGTATAATCAGAAAATATATAGAGGAGAGGTTTGAACGAGCTGCTATATCAGAAATTGAGATAGAACGAACAGGGGAGAAACTTACAGTTACTATCTGCAGTGCAAGACCAGGAATTATAATTGGCAGAAGGGGTATTGAGGTTGAAAGGCTGACGAGCGAGCTAACTCTTCTCGCTAAAGGGAATGATGTAGGGATAAAAATAGAAGAGGTAAGGGTTCCGGAGATAGAGGCAAGGGTTATTGCCAAAAAGATAGCAAGACAGATAGAGGAAAGGGTCTCATATAGAAGAGCGATGAAGCGAGCTATCCAGGATGCTATGCGTAGGGGAGCGGTGGGGATAAAGGTGATGTGTAAGGGAAGGCTTGGAGGCAAAGAGATTGCTAGAACCGAGTGGCATAAAGAGGGAAGGATGCCACTTCAAACTCTGAGAGCTGATATAGATTATTCCTATATACCATCCAAAACT
Organism: uncultured bacterium; assembly: GCA_964422625.1. Taxonomy (GTDB): domain Bacteria; phylum Hydrothermota; class UBA3073; order UBA3073; family UBA3073; genus CAYRBN01. The sequence continues at coordinate 14,359 of CAYRBN010000007.1, forward strand.
ATCTCAGGTGTTATTGGTGTGAAGGTCTGGGTGTATAAGGGTGATGTGGAGATAGGAGTGAGTAGTAAGTAGTAAGTAGTGAGTAACCGACTAACAAACTAACCAACTAATATGTTACAGCCGGCAAGAGTAAAATATAGGAAGCAACACAGAGGGAGGAGAAAAGGTGTTGCTACAAAAGGCGCTCTATTAGTCTTTGGAGAATATGGTCTAAAAACGCTTCAACCTGCGTGGATTACGCAACGTCAGATAGAAGCGGCCAGGGTGGCAATCTCCAGATACTTGAAGCGTTCTGGAAAGCTATGGATAAGGATATTTCCTGACAAACCAGTCACAAAGAAACCAGCAGAAACACGAATGGGTAAGGGAAAAGGATCGCCAGAGTTTTGGGTTTCAGTTGTGAAGCCTGGAAGAATACTGTTTGAGTTGAGTGGAATTGTTGAGGGCGAAGCAAGGGAGGCACTTCGGTTGGGAGCAACAAAACTTCCAATAAAGACCACAGTTATATTAAGAAAGGGGGGTATTGGTGAAGCCCTTTGAACTGAGGGAATTTTCTATAGAAGAGCTCAAACAGAAACTTCATGACCTCTATGAAGAGCTTATGGATATGAGATTTAAGAAAGCCACGGAATCTCCAAAACCCTCAGAGATAAAGAGAGTAAGGAGAGAAATAGCAAGGGTGAAAACAATAATAAGGGAAAAGGCAGAGTAGCGAGGAGCTAGCTATGAGAAAGAGATTTTCAGGGAAGATTGTATCGGATAAGATGAATAAGACCCGCGTTGTACAGATAGATATCATAAGAAAACACCCATCGCTCTATAAGGTGGTTAAAAAACAGATAAGAATAATGTGTCATGATGAGAAAAACAATACTAAGATTGGAGATGATGTCATAATAGAGGCAACAAGACCACTCTCAAAGAAAAAGCATTTCAGAATAGTAGAGGTTAAGAGATGATAACCCTGCAGACAAGATTGGAGATAACAGATAATTCAGGAGCAAGAGTTGGTATGTGTATAGGGATTCCTGGCTATTCCAGGAAAAGATATGCAAGGGTTGGTGATATTGTTGTGGTTACAGTGAAAGAAGCGGTTCCAAGAAGTCAGATAAGTAAAGGAAGCGTCCAGAAGGCGGTTATTGTGCGCACAAGAAAAGAGACAAGAAGGAAGGATGGGAGTTATGTGCGATTTGACGATAACGCCTGTGTCCTTATAAATAACCAGCTTGAACCAATAGGAACAAGGGTATTTGGTCCGGTAGCAAGGGAACTGCGAGATAAGAAGTTTATGAAGATAGTTTCTATGGCACCTGAGTCTGCCTAAAATCTGAAAAGTGCTTTATGAAGATAAAAAAGAATGATAGGGTTAGAGTAATCTCTGGAGAGTACAGAGAGAAAGAAGGAAAGGTTTTGTCGGTCTTTCCAAAGAAGAAGACCCTTATTATTGAAGGCATCAATTTCCAAAAAAGGCATACACGGGCACGTTCCGCTGAGCAACCGGGAGGCATACTGCAGAAAGAAGGCCCAATTCACAGTTCAAATGTTATGCTTATATGCCCCAGGTGTAGTTCTCCTACAAAACTTTCCATTGAAAGAACCAAAACTACAAGAACAAGAAAATGTAGGAAGTGTGGCGAGATGATAGAGTAAGGATAAAAGGATAAAGGAAAAAGGATAAAGGATAAAGGATGAAGGAGTGAGGTGTAAAGCGTAAGGAGTAATTGGTAATCAGTTCCCTGACACCTGTAACCTGACACCTGATTTGACCCAATAACTAATAACTCAATAACTTAATTATGTCAAGGATAAGAGAGATATATCGTAACAGAGTAGTCCCTTTGATGATGAAGAGGTTTGAATACAAAAACCTCCATGAGGTGCCGAGACTTGAAAAGATTGTAGTCAATGTAGGACTTGGAGAGGCGGTTAACGAACTAAAGATTGTAGAGGTTGTCTCCTCTGACCTTGCAGTGATTACATCCCAGAAACCTCTAATGATAAAGGCAAAAAGGTCTGTTGCCTCTTTTAAGCTCCGTAAGGGAAGACCGATCGGGCTCAAGGTTACATTACGAGGGGAGAGGATGTATGAATTCTTTGATAGACTTGTCAATTTCGCTTTGCCAAGGGTGAGAGATTTTCGTGGTATAAATCCTGACTCATTTGATGGCAGGGGGAATTTTAACTTTGGTATTTTAGAGCATACAATATTTCCTGAGATAAGGTATGATAGAGTAAAATTCATCTTCGGAATGGATGTAAGTCTTGTTACCACAGCAAAAACAGATGATAGCTCCTTTGAACTTCTTAAATTACTTGGAGTGCCGTTTAAGAGATGAGTAGTGAGTAGTGAGTAGTGAGTAAGGCGTAGAGCGTAAAGCGTAATAACCGATAACCGATTACTGATTACCGATACCAGGGGGTTTATGGCAAAAAAATCGTGGATAGCGAAATGTAGAAGAAAGCCCGCATATAAGGTGAGAGCATATAATCGGTGCACAAGATGCGGAAGGACAAGGGGATATTACACCAAATTTGGATTGTGTAGGATATGTTTTAGGGAATTGGCACTTAAGGGTGAGATACCCGGTGTTAGAAAGGCAAGCTGGTGAGGTACTATGGTCAATGATACTGTAGGAGATATGCTAACAAGAATCCGTAACTCTCTGTTGAGAGGTAAGTTTTATTTAGAGGTGCCCTGCTCCAATCTCCTTGAAGATATTGCCAAGGTTCTTCTAAAAGAGGGCTATATAGAGAAATTTGAGGTAGAGGAGACCTCTCCCCAGAAGGTGCTCTCCCTACACTTGAAAAAGGACGTGATAAGAGGGCTTTTAAGGGTTAGCAAACCGAGCCGGAGGGTCTATGCCAATGTGAAGAAAATACCAAGAGTTAAGCAGGGGCTGGGGATTGCTATCCTATCCACATCAAAGGGTGTAGTTTCTGATAGGACAGCCAGGAAAAAGAAAATCGGGGGAGAGATTCTGGCGTATATCTGGTAGTTATACGCTATCACTCAATGAAAGTTGAAACCGGTTAAAGACGGTTCACAGTTAACAGTTGACAGTTGACAGATCTCTAACCATTAACCGTCAACTTTCTCTAACCGTTGAACCCATGAACCGTGGACTTTTTTCAATGGAGGAAAGCGATAGATATGTCAAAGATAGGGAAGAAATCCATACCAATCCCGGAGGGGGTCAGTGTAGAGATAAAGAAAAATAGGGTTACAGTTAAGGGGCCAAAAGGTTCTCTTGTAAGAGAGTTCCATCCAGATTTCAATCTTGTAGAGAAAGAGGGGAACCTGTTTGTGATTCCTAAAAGAAAATCTCGTTTTCTTCTACCCTATTTTGGGTTAACACGGACACTTCTTGCTAATATGGTCAATGGGGTGAGAGATGGTTATAGTAAGACGCTGGATATAATCGGTATTGGATATAAGGCAAAGATTTCTGGTGATCTGCTTGAGCTTTCTCTCGGTTTTTCCCATCCTATTACCTATAAAGTACCTGAGGGGATAAAGATTGAAACTCCTGCCCCTCAAAAGATAATGGTCAATGGTATAGATAAAGAACTTGTTGGGAATACCGCATCAGTGATAAGGAGATTTAGGCCTCCGGAGCCATATAAGGGTAAAGGGATAAGGTATGAAGGGGAGTATGTGAGACGAAAACAGGGTAAGAGATCTGTCTCTACAGGGATATAGTATGAGTAGAGAGTAGGATTATGAAGAAAGGAAAAGGTGAGGCATTTCTGCCTCACAAATTACGATTTACGGTGCTTGTTATGAAGAAAGGGAGAGAGAAGAGACATAAGAGTATACGAAAAAGGGTGATGGGGACAAAGGAAAGACCAAGGTTGTCTATCTACAGAAGCCTTAAGTATATATATGCCCAGCTCGTTGACGATACCAGGGGGGTTACTCTTGCAAGTTTTTCATCCCTCCAGATTAAAGAGAATAGTTCTAATAGAATGGAGTCTGCAAAGGAGTGTGGAATATCTATAGCCGTTATCGCAAAGAAAAAAAAGATAAAATCTTGTGTCTTTGATCGCTCAGGCTATAAATATCACGGTAGGGTGAAGGCTTTAGCAGAAGGTGCAAGGGAAGGTGGGCTTAATTTTTGAAAAAAGAATCTTGATAATCTGCGAATATCTGCGTCCTAAAAAGAGAACATTTTTCATTGAGCAATTGTGTATCCCGGGGGTATTGTGAAAGAAGAGAAAGAGTTTGAAGAGAAAGTAGTAAATATAAACCGCGTTGCAAAGGTGGTGAAGGGTGGAAAGCGATTCAGATTCTCTGCTACTGTGATTGTTGGGGATGGGGCTTCCCGTGTGGGCATTGGCTTTGGTAAAGCACAGCAGATTGCAAATGCGATAAGAAAAGGAACAGAAAGGGCAAAAAGGGATATTAAGGTAGTGAAGGTAGTAGGAGGGACTATACCCCATTCTGTTACCTCAAAATGTGGAGGGGCAAAGATCCTCCTTCTTCCCGCTGCACCAGGAACAGGGGTGATAGCCTGTGAGCCTGTGAGGGCGGTTCTGGAGCTTGCAGGGATAAGAAATGTTCTTACAAAATCTCTTGGAAGTAATACCACAAAGAACCTTGTCAAGGCAACACTTCTGGGATTGCTCTCTATGCGAACAAAAGAGGAGATAGAGGAGATGAGGGGTGTGAAGTTATGAAGAGTAAGAAGATAAGGGTGATACAGGTAAGAAGTAAGATAGGGGCAAAGTATGACCAGAAACGCACCCTCCTCGCATTAGGACTACATCATCCACACGATGAAAGAATCCACAATGATACCCCGCAAATTCAAGGAATGATAAGAAAAGTGAGACATCTTGTTAGAGTAGTGAGTAGTGAGTAGCGAGTAGGGCGTAAGGCGTAGGGTGTAAGGACCGATTACCGATTACTATTCTCTGACCCGGGGGGAATTTTATGGCAGAGCTCCATAAACTTGTTAAGGTATGCAAAAAAGAGAAAAAGAGGCGCGGTAGGGGAACCTCTTCAGGTGTTGGTGGCACATCTGGCAGAGGACACAAGGGGCAAAAAGCACGGGCGGGCAAGAAGATCTCTCCATGGTTTGAGGGAGGTCAGACCCCACTCCATAGAAGACTCCCAAAGAGAGGGTTCAGAAACCCGTTCAGTGTAAGATATGAGGTTGTGAATGTAGGGGAATTGAATAGATTTGAGGATGAGACCATTATAGATGACAACTTGCTTCGGAAATCCTCTCTTGCAAACAGAAAGAGAAAGATAAAGATACTTGGAGATGGGGAACTGGAAAAGAGACTTATAATAAAGGGTCTTATGACATCTAAAAAAGCAAAAGAGAAGATAGAGTCAAAAGGCGGGAGAGTAGACTATGATTAGCACATTAAGAAATGTGTTCAGAATACCGGATTTACGAAACAAAATTCTGTTCACCTTTGGAATGTTAGTTGTATTCAGGTTGGGGGCACATATACCGCTTCCTGGGATAGATACATCTGCCCTCTACTCTTTCTTTGAGACAGCGAGGACTACTGCGCTTGGGCTTTATGATATATTTGTTGGAGGAGGTCTTTCTTCGGGTGCGATATTTGGACTCGGTATAATGCCTTATATATCTGCCTCAATCATACTTCAGCTCCTCGGTGCGGCAATGCCATATTTTCAGAGACTTCAGAGGGAAGGAGAAGAGGGTAGAAGAAAGATCAATCAGTATACAAGGTATCTTACTATAGTGATAGGCATTATACAGGCGCTTGGTGTCTGTATCTTCCTGGAAACTGCAAGGGCGCCATCGGGTGAGTCTGTGGTTGCAAATCCAGGCATGTCATTCAGACTTCTCTCTATCATCACATTGGTTACAGGCACACTCTTTATAATGTGGATTGGAGAGCTCATCACGGATAGGGGCATTGGAAACGGTATCTCTCTTATAATAATGGTGGGTATAGTTGCAAGGGGTCCAAGAGATTTTATATCAACGATAAATATGGTTCGTATAGGTGCTATGGGTCCAATAGCTGCTATTGCTATCCTGGTGATAATTCTTGGAATGATTGCAGCGGTTGTTTTAATAACACAGGGACAACGAAGAATTCCTGTCCAGTATGCACAGAGGGTGGTTGGAAGAAAGATATATGGAGGAAGGTCCACACATCTTCCTTTGAATATGAATGCGGCTGGGATAATACCTATAATATTTGCTCAGGCACTTTTGACCTTTCCACTTACCATAGGAAGGTTCTTTACTACTGCGGGTTGGATGCAGACTGTTATCGCCTTCTTCTGTCCTATGGGGTTTACATATAATATAATTTATGCAGTTTTGATAGTCTTTTTTGCATATTTTTACACAGCAGTTGTCCTTAATCCGGTTGATATTGCAGAAAATATGAAGAAATATGGGGGATTTGTGCCCGGGGTGAGGCCTGGCAAAAACACAGCAGAGTATATAGACAGGATAATATCAAGGGTAACTTTACCTGGTGCATTATTCTTTGCCGCGGTAGCGATAATTCCAAGTATAATCTTTCATAGACTTCATGCACCTTTTGTGTTTGGGGGAACATCAGTTCTCATAGTCGTTGGTGTTGCACTTGATACGATGAGACAGATGGAGGCACAACTGACTATGCGGCACTATGATGGGTTCGTAAAAAAAGGGAGCATCAGAGGTAGGAGAGGGTGATGAAGATTTTAGTCATAGGCCCACCAGGTTCAGGTAAGGGGACACAAGCACGGATGGTAGCAGAGAATATGGGGATACCTTTCATCTCTCTGGGGGATATAATCCGTGATGAGATAGAGAAGAAAACAGAGTTCGGCTCTATGGCGGAAAGGTATTCAAGCAAGGGCGAACTTGTCCCTGACAATCTGGTTGTAGATGTTCTGATGCCAAATTTACCCTCTTCCTTTATTCTTGATGGGTTTCCAAGAAATTTAGCCCAGGCACAATTGTTTGAAAAGATTGGGGTGGATAAAGTTCTTTTTCTTCATCTGGAGCAGGACCGTATAATAGAAAGAATGGCAAAGAGGAGGATATGTTTAGATTGCAAGAGGGTATATAATCTGGACTCCTTTCCTCCAAAAATTAGAGGTCTCTGTGATATATGCAGTGCAAAGCTTATAATAAGAGACGATGACAGAGAAGAGACAGTGAGAAGGAGGTTAGAAGTCTATGAGGAGGAGACACGACCTGTTATAGACTTCTATAAGAAGAGAGGAATAGTTACAGAGGTAGATGTAGATGGGAGTGTCCAAGAGGTGCGTAAAAGAATAGGGCAGGTGTTAGTTAGTTAGTTGGTTAGTCTTCACCGATTACCTATTACCGATAACTGGTTTTTATATGGCAATTAGAAAGGGTATAAGGGTAGAGGGTGTGGTTCAGGAGTCGCTAAAGGGGGGTACTTTCAGGGTGGTTCTTGACACGGGTCATAAGGTGCTTGCCCATGTCTCTGGTAAGATGAGAGTGCATTTTATCAAGATACTACCTGGAGATAGGGTTGTGGTAGATCTCTCTCCTTATGACCTCTCAAGAGGTAGGATACTTCATAGATTTAGATAGAGGAAGAGAGTTTGGAGTTAAGAGTTGAGAAAAGTCCAAACTCTAAACTGTATTTTGAGGTGGTAATATGAAAGTAAGGGCTTCTGTAAAGAAGATGTGTGCAAGATGTAAGATTGTGAAAAGAAAAGGTGTATTGAAAGTTATATGCCCTAATTCAAGGCATAAACAGAGACAGGGGTGATGCCGCTTTAGGCGGGCAGGGGGTTATATGGCAAGAATCGCAGGGGTTGAACTTCCATCAAATAAAAGGGTAGAGATTGCACTCACTTATATATATGGAATTGGGATAGCAAGGTCAAAAGAGATACTGAAAAAAAGTGAGGTTTCTCCTGATAGACGAGTAAAGGAACTCTCTGATGAAGAGATAGATGGGTTGAAGGGTGTTATTGACTCTGAATACAGAATAGAAGGGGTATTGAAACAGGAGGTTCAGGAGAATATAAAGAGACTTATCAGCATAAATTGTATAAAGGGTTTAAGACACAAGAGAGGGCTTCCTGTAAGGGGACAACGAACACGAACAAATGCCAGAACACGAAAGGGACCGAGAAAAGGACAGATTGCACTTAAGAAAAAGGCAAAGATGAAGAAGTGATGTAGTTGGTTAGTTTGTTAGGCTGCTTACTGCTTACTGCCTACTGCTTACTAATACCCGGGGGTGGTCTATGAAAAAGAAGAGGCTGAGAAAGGCACCTGGAAAAGGTATAGTCCATATATTATCAACATTTAATAATACTATTGTTACGATAACGGATGAGGATGGAAATTGTCTCTCCTGGGCAAGCGCCGGGAGTGTCGGGTTTAAGGGCAGTAAGAAGGGAACCCCTTATGCTGCCGGCATCTGTGCAAAAAATGTGGCAAAAGGACTCGCAGATATTGGGATGAGAGAAGTAGAGATATGGGTTAAGGGACCTGGAGCCGGGAGAGATTCTGCTGTTAGATCTATCAAGGCAATGGGGTTGAGGATAAGATATATAAGAGATGTAACCGCTATCCCGCATAATGGTTGCAGACCCCCAAAGAAAAGGAGGATGTGATATGGCGGTATATCATGGTGCTGTTTGTAGATGGTGTAGAAGAGAGGGCAAAAAACTTTTCCTTAAAGGGAAAAGGTGTGCAAGTGGAAAGTGTGCAATAGAGAAGAAAAGGGAATCTCCTGGGGAGAAAGGCAAAGGTTTGAGGAGAAAAATGACAGACTATGGAAGGCACCTGAGAGAGAAACAGATGGTTAAAAGAATGTATGGCTTGACAGAGCACCAGTTTGTGAACTATTTCAAACGAGCAGAAAAGAAGAAGGGTGTGACAGGGGATGAACTTTTGAGGGGATTAGAACTCCGCCTTGATAACATCATCTACAGAGCAGGGCTTGCAAGGTCAAGAAGAGAGGCAAGACAGATTGTTATACATGCTCACTTTATGATAAATGGTAAGAGAGTGGACATACCTTCTCACGTTCTATCAAAAGGGGATCTGATCACCCCAAGAAGGGAGAAATTACCTTTACCTGTAGCGGATTCACTGCTTATGAAAGTATCTCCCCCGGGATGGCTCTCCTTAGCCAAGGAACCGCTTAAAATAGAGGTCCTGGACCTCCCGAGAAGAGATGAGGTACCTGAAGAGATAGAGGATAGACTGATAGTTGAACTTTACTCTAAGTAGTTACAGGTGAAAAATTGCCAAAACTACAATCAATACCTATATTCCTTTTGGGGCGGATCTAAAGATCCGCTACTACATTAGATTTGGATATTCATTCCGTGTAGTAGCGTAGCTTTAGCTACGCAAAAAACGAATTATTCCCCGGACACTAAGTACCGTGAATTGTAAATCGTGAACCGTAAATCTCTTATTTTCATTTTTCAATGGAGCGAAGCAACAGGAGGGTATAGATGAAGTTAAAACCATTTCAAATACCTGAAGAGATAGAAAAAGTTCAAGTGGATGACAGATATGCGAAATTCATATTGTCTCCACTTGAAAAGAGCATGGGGATCACATTTGGAAATGCCTTTAGAAGAGTGCTCCTCTCGTCTATGCAGGGCTCTGCTATCACATCTGTGCGGATAAACGGTGTTTTACATGAATTTTCTAGTCTGGATGGTGTTATGGAAGATCTTCCTCAGATTATCCTCAATCTAAAGAGTGTAAGGATCAGAATGACAGAGGGGTTTGAAGGAGAAGTTGCTTTATGTACAGAGAAAAAAGGAGCCATTTATGCCAAAAGTATAAAATCTGATGGAGGATTTGAAGTGGTCAACCCTGAGCAACTCATACTAACGGTAATGAAAAAAGGTCTTAAGCTCAATATGACTCTTGGAATTACCACGGGTAGGGGATATGTTCCGAGAGAGGAAGTGCCTGGTTATAATCGTGCACCAATCGGCACAATATATATAGATGCATTGTATTCACCAATTGAGAGGGTGAACTTCAGGGTTGAGGGTATCGGGAAGGGAGATAGGGAAAGGCTTATTTTAGAGGTATGGACAGACGGTAGAATTACTTCAGAACAGGCAACAACAATAGCGGCCGCACTTTTACAAGATCATTTAGAGGCATTCTTAAAGACAAAAAAAATTACTATAGTGAGAGAAAAAGAAGAGTCAGAGGAGAAAAGGAGACTTAAAGCGATTCTCTCCACAAAGATATCAGAGATAGAACTCTCTGTAAGGGCTGAGAACTGCTTAAAAGCTGCCGGCGTTAAGGATTTGACTGATCTTGTGCAGATGACAGAGCAAGAGATGCTTAAATTCCCAAACTTTGGCAAGAAATCCCTTCTGGAACTCTCGGATATACTGAAGAGTTATAAGCTCTCATTTGGTATGAAACTTCCAAAATTGGAGAAGAGATGAGACACCGCTCGGGGATAAAAAAACTTGGGAGAGAAAAACAGAAACGAGACGCTATGCTCAGAAGTCTTGTGATATCCCTTTTTGCCAATCATTCTATAAAGACGACCTGTCAGAAAGCAAAGACGGCCAGGAGGCTTGCCGAAAGGGTGATCACACTTTCTAAAAAAGGAGACCTCCATTCAAGGCGACTTGCATGTTCCATCATAGGAGACAAAAAGACAGTGAAAAAACTGTGGGAAGAGATAGCTCCTGTCTACAAAAATAGAGCTGGGGGATATACAAGGGTTTTAAATCTTGGCAGGAGAAAGGGAGATGCTGCATCTCTTTGTATATTTGAGCTTGTGGATATAGAGAAAGTAGTAAAGAGAAAACCAAAAGAAGAATGAATCGTCTAACCTGACACCTGTCGCTTAACACCTACCTGTGAAGTGCCTTATCACATATATATCAATACATCATAAGAACACTGAAAAGATTGCCAGGGCAATGGCTGATATTCTCGGTGCAGAATTACTTAAGCCAGATGAGGTTGGACCAGGTACCCTTTCAGAATACGACCTTATTGGCTTTGGTTCAGGAATCTATTTTTCTAAGCATCATAGAGCATTATTCACTCTTGTTGATAAACTACCCCTATCAGAAAACAGGAAGGCATTTATTTTTTCAACAAGGGGTATAGGTCCTGTAGGATTCTATCATAGACCGCTTAGAAAGAGATTATTGAGTAAAGGTTATAAGATTGTGGGAGAATTTTCCTGTAGAGGTTTTGATACAGTTGGGCTATATAGACTTATTGGTGGGCAGAATAAAGGCAGGCCAAATGAAAAAGACATAGGAGATGCAGAAAACTTTGCAGCTAATGTGGGAGGCATCTCCTGATGCCGATGGTCAAGGTCCCCGCACCTATGCATAGATGCGGGGCAGGCAGGAGACCTTTCCCACAGGGTGCGGTTAAAAAGATGGGATAATTTTGCAATTTGCATTCCTGATCTTGTCAGGAACAAGCTTTGATATTTTCATTTTTCATTGAGCTTAGTGTTTAGAAGGGCTTTCCCACAGTTAAGGTTGTGGAGCAAGATGCTTCACCTGTTATTGCGACTTTGCGTCTTTGCGAGAGAGATTTTTCTGTTACGGAACATTTAAAATGGGACATTCTCGGAACGCTAAAATGGGACGTTGAG
>CAYRBN010000008.1:0-24573 GCA_964422625.1 uncultured bacterium
GAGGACAGGGATAAAAAGGGTAATATATGTTCAGGATAGACTGGTGAATATAGTGGTAAGGGAAGGATGAATTATGAATTATGAATTATGAAGGATGAAGGATGAAGGAAATATGACTATTTTGATTAAAGAGGATGAGATTAAAACAAGGGTGAGGGATCTTGCAGAAGCGATATCCTGTGATTTTGGGTTTAACGAGATTTTTATAATTGCTCTTCTTAAGGGGAGCTTTGTCTTTCTTACAGATCTGATAAGGGAGTTTCATAGGTTGGGATCAAAGATGGTAATTGAATTTATAGATGTCTCATCTCATAGTGGAGGGAATAAGGAGAGTCCTCTGGTATGGAATTTTGAGAGGACATCTCTGTCTAATAAAGCGGTTCTACTTTTAGATGACATTCTTGATACAGGAGAGACATTGTCAAAATGCAGGCAGATATTGGGACAGGAGAAGTTAGGGCTCCTTAAGATCTGTGTTCTCCTTGTGAAAGATAGAGAGAGGAGAGTAGATATTACACCGGACTACTTTGGGTTCAAGGTGCCTAACAAGTTTGTTGTTGGGTATGGGCTTGATAATGATGGAAGATTCAGAGAACTTCCGTATATTGCAGTTGAGGGGTGAGGGTTAACAGTTAACAGTTGACGGTTGACAGTTAACTGACAGGGTCAAGTACATCGTTCAGTTCTCTCTATTCCTAATTAGTGTCAGGTGAATAATTCGTTTTTTGCGTAGATAAATCTACGCTACTACACGGGATAGATATCCAAATCTAATGTAGTAGCGGATCTTTAGATCCGCCCCAAAAAGGAATATAAGTATTGATTGTGGTTTTGGCAATTTTCCACCGGTAACTAATTATATCTGTATTCTCTTTTGTCTATACCCTTGCCCTTAAGAACCAGTAATAGTAATACATTTTCGCTCTTTCATATCAATGGAAAATTCCTAACTGAACGATGTGCATGTATTTAACTGTCAACCGTCAACTGTCAACTGTCAACTGTCAACTGTCAAACAAACCATGGCCACAAGAAGAATATCAATAAAAGGGGTTGACCAGAGGCTACTCTTCGGTGAGAGGGGAGTAAATATAAGGTTTATGGAGAAGGCCTTCGGCTCAAGGGTATTTGCCAGGGGAGACTGGGTGATGCTGAAAGGTGGCAGAGAGAGGGTTGCTGATGCAAGAGAGAGGATGGTGAAACTGGTTGACACCGCAAGGAAGGGGAGGCTCGTATCTGAGGAGGATCTCTTTGGTGATGTTTTTGGGAAAAATAGAAGCGAGAGGTCCCAGATATACGGAAGAAAAGGAGAGATACTACCGAGGACAGAAGGTCAGAGAGAATATCTTGCTGCTATGGAGAGGTATGATGTGGTAGTCTGTATAGGGCCTGCTGGAACAGGAAAGACATTCCTTGCAGTAGCAAAGGCTGTCCATGCACTGAGATGCCAGGATGTGGAGAGGATAATTCTGACTCGCCCTGCTGTTGAGGCAGGGGAGCGGCTTGGCTTCCTTCCCGGCGACTTCAAGGAGAAGGTAGATCCCTACCTCCGCCCCCTCTACGATGCGCTCTACAGCATGCTTGAGGCCTCAAGAATAAGAAGACTTATAGAAAATAAGGTGATAGAGATTGCGCCACTTGCCTATATGCGAGGACGCAATTTAGAGAGTTCCTTTGTCATATTAGATGAGGCACAGAATACTACCAGGGGTCAGATGAAGATGCTCCTTACTCGTCTTGCAGAAGATTCAAGGGCTGTCATTACAGGAGATATTACCCAGATAGACCTATTAAAAGGTGAAGAGTCCGGACTTCTGCATATTACGAAGGTATTAAAAGGCATCTCTGATGTCTGTTTCTGCTGGATGGGTGAGGATGATATAGTGAGGCATAAACTGGTCAAGGAGATAGTGAGGGCTTATGAAAAAACTGAGAAAGAGGACAATGTTAGTCCTCAAATCGCCCCTGACGCATAGGGTTTCTCTCTTCCTAATATCTCTTATAGCGCTCAACCTTCTCTACCCAGAAAGAAGGTTTGGCATCTTCATTCCAAAAGAGGGGAGTATCGCAGATAGGGACTATATAGCTCCCTATACCTTTGCTATAAGAAAGACTGACAAGGAGATTGAGAAGGAGAGAAGAGAGGCGAAGATGGGGGTTGCCCCGCTCCTCTCTTATAAAGATATAGAATGGCAGGTGAGGGGCTATGAGGGGGCGGACTCTGTTATACAGAGGGTGATAGAAGAAAGGGGGGATACCATCAATCTGGTTGCAGGGGAGATTATAGGGGAGATTGTAGAGCGTGGTCTCGTAGATGATATGACCGTCTTTACTCCTGGCACAAAGGGAGAGGTTACAGTCCGAATCGGTGAACTTGAAGAGAGAAGAACCAATATCTTTGACCTGGGCTCTGCTGTTATGTGGACAAAAGAGAGGGGGATGGAGATCTTTTCAGGGGATGAGGAGAAGGTTAGGGCACTTGTTGAGGTAGTGAGAGGTTCTATAAGACCAAACCTTCTCTATTTAGAAGAAGAGACTGAGGAGAGGAGGCGTATTGCAGCAGAGGCTGTGAAGCCAACAAAGGGCGTTGTCCTGAAGGGGGAGATGATAGCAAGGGCACATGACCCTGTCACAAAAAAGGCTGTAGAAAAGTTATCCTCACTTGCTATTGATATTGGCAGGGGGAGAGCCGGGGGAGAATTTGCGGGAAGAAATCTGATATTTATCTTCTCTTTTGCAGGGTTGTTATTACTTTTATTCTTCCTAAAAAGAGAGATCCTTTTAGATACAAAGAGACTTCTGCTCATAGCAATAGTCTATCTATTGGTCTTCTCTGGTGCAAGCATCACTGTGCGAGCGGGTCTCTCTGCCTATCTAACCCCACTTGCAATGGCCAGTATTCTGTTCACAATACTGATTGGTGTCATCGGTGCTGTGGCGTCTGTTGTGGCTCTGTCATTTCTTGTATCTATGGTCATAGGCACTGGCGTGGTCTCCTCTCTTTTCCCTATTCTTATCTCTCTTGCTTCTGTAATGGTTGCAAGTAGAGTGAGAAAGTTTTCAGATTTTGCTATGGCCATCCCTGTTCTGGCGGGTCTCTATCTATTTGTTGCTGTGGGACTTGAGTTATACCTTGGGGCAGGTTATAGAGATGTTATTACCTCGTCTGGGTTTGCGGCAGTGGGTGGTATTGTGAGTGGGATGCTCGCCCTGGGTCTTTTGCCCCTTTTTGAAAAGGGTTTTGCTATCACAACCCGGCTCACCATGAGGGAGCTGACAGATTTGAATCATCCACTATTAAAGGAACTATCCATAGGGGCGCCAGGCACATACAATCACTCTATGTTTATTGCTGCGATGGTTGAGAGTGCAGCAGATAGTATATCTGCAAACTCTCTTGTTGCGAAGGCAGGGGCATATTATCATGATATTGGCAAACTGAAAACACCCCTCTATTTCGTGGAGAACCAGAGGGAGATCGAAAACCCACATGATTCATTAAGACCCAGGGTGAGTGCAAGCATACTGCTTAGCCATGTAAAGGACGGTATAGAAAGGGCAGAAAGGGTGGGCTTACCACGGGAGGTGGTAGATATAATAGCAGAACATCATGGACAGACGCTTATGGAATCGCTTTATTACAAAGCAAAAGAGGAAGATGAGACTGTGGCGCAGGAGGATTTCAGGTATAAGGGCCCCTCTCCCCGGACAAAGGAATCAGCACTTGTCATGCTTGCAGATGCAGTTGAGGCATCAGTAAGGAGTCTTAAGAATCCAAGCTCAAGTAGGATAATAAAACAGATAGCCAAAATAGTTAAAAAGAGGGTAGAAGAGGGCGAGCTGGGCAATGTTGACCTTACCTTAAAGGAGATGAGAAAGATAGAAGAGGCGTTTTTCCCCATCCTTATGGGCCTTTTCCATCCAAGGATTGCGTATGAGGAAGACAGGGGGACAGGGGGACAGGGGGACAAGGAGACAAGGGGACAGGGGGACAAGGAGACAGGGGGACAAGGGGACAGGGGGACAAGGGGACAAGGGGATAGGGAGATGGAGAGATACTAATCAACTAACCAACTAATGACTAAATTACTGCTTACTGCATACTGCTTACTGTTTACTTTCCCTCTCTACGGTGGGTATTTCATAGACTCTCCCTCTCCTGAGGCAATTTATAGTGGGAACTGGGAGATGGGCATCAGGGTGGGTCCAGATGGGGGCTTGCTTGCCCGACTTTCGTCTGTCCCATTTGATGGGCTCTCTATAGGACTCTCTTATGGAGGGAATAATATACTTGGATACAACACCCCAAAATTTTACAAAAATCCCGGAATAGCACTGAGGGTGCTGATTTTTGAAGAGACCCATTATATCCCTAAAATTATATTGGGTTTTGATTCGCAAGGGTATGACTATGATGGAGAAAAATTTGAGACAAGGGCAAAAGGGATATATGCACTTGCAGGCAAACAGTTTGGTGGGCTACAGGGTGGTATTGGTGCAAATTATAATACAGAAGAGAGGGTAGTTGGTCTCTTTGCTGGTGCAGTTTTTGATTTTTCTTACAACTATGCTCTTGTTGGAGACTACTCTTTTTACTTTGATGGGGAATATCTGGTTGGGCTTGGGCTGAGGTTCAATCTTGGGGCCGCTTTTGCCCAGTTTGCATTCAGGGGACCAATAAGAGGAAGGTTTGGAAGGGTGCTAGATATTGGTTATAAGGGGTATTTTTGATAAAACATCGCCTCCACCCCTCTAAGAAAAAGCCAGATAGGATTTCCTCTTACCTCCTTGTAAGTATAGATTCTGGCTGGATTGAAAGAGAGTTTTTTTATATCTATCTCTCCATCTGGTTTGTGTAATGCCCATCTTCCATCAGGAAGAATAATCTCTTCCCGTATCCCCTGCACCCCTGCTCCCTGTCCCCCTGTCCCCCCGTCCCCCCGTCCCCCTTCCCTCTCTCTCCACCAGCTATCTATTTCATCCATATCAGTAATCCAGATATCCTGTTCCTTTACATAATCTATGATATCTCCCAGGATATCAAGATTTTTCAGTATTGCATCAGGATGGCTGTAAATTATTATGGGCTCTCCGGAGAGTAGATTGTTATTGATAAGGGATAAAAAATAGCTCTTTGCCTCGTCTTTTGTATGTCTTGACATAAAGAGTCTCTCAAGACAGATTGGATGGACTGGAATCTGTAGGGGCTCTCCCTCTGCTGGAAAGAAGGGGAGGTCATCATAAGCTAATGAAAACTCGGATGAATACGAGAATCCAAGATCCCTTAATGCGCTCCCAAGCCCCTCATTCCATATACCATAAGGAGAGGCGAAACCTTTTACCTTTTTGCCACTCTGCTCAAATATCTCTTTTGCTTTCTTGATATTTTTATAGTTTTTTTCTCTATCAGGATAGACCCTATGATTATAGCAGTGGATGCCATAAGCGTGGTTAAACGAGAGAACTCTTAAAAGATCTTTTTTGAGTGTTCGGATGTTCAGAAAAAATGTTGCCCTTATCCCCATTAAAGAGAGTGCCCTCTCAAGTGCAATCACCCTCTCTGGCGAAGAATACTCTGTATCTATTCTTATGGCAAAAAGAGTTCTTCCCTCTGGATAATACCAGTTATGTATGTAAGGAATTCTCTTTTTTGAAAACAATCTCCTGATACACTCTAAAACAATTCTTCTAACCCTTGCATGTGGAATAGAGGAGACAGCCTCATCAGGAAACCTTCCATACTTAGAATAGAAACATCTTCTCTTTCTTCTCCTGTCCAAAAAGAGGGCATCAGGGTCAAAAGAGAGGGTTATCAAATTCCCTTCCCCAATCTTCTCCTCAGTGTATCCAAGTCCGCCCTCGGGCCGTGAATCGTGAACCGTGAACCGTGAACCGTGAGCCGTGAATCGTGAACACAGAACCATCCCGCCATTCTCTACAAAGTCCAGAACCCCTTCTGTTTTTTTCTGGACAATCCATACATCACTCTCTCTGTATATAGGAATACCTTCCTGAGAGAGGATTTTCATCCATCCTGGGCCTGTCGCAACTATATTTACCCCGAACGGTTTCATTATCCAAGGATAGTATATCGAAAAATCGTCTTTGTCAAGAAAAAAATATCCACGTGTAGGAAAGGTCTCCTGACCTTGATTGTCAGCAGGGTGGGAACAACCCTTGTGGTTGTCCGTCGAACGGACAGGGACAAGCCCTGTTCCTACATATAGAGGGCGGAAGCCCTCTCCCACATCAGGAGATGCCTCCTACACCAAGTTTTTTAATCAGGATTTAAAAAATCAAATCCCTAGACCAAGGAAAAAATATTTTATTAAGTTTCCGTTAATTTTTCCCTTGACAAAGAAGAAAAAGTATGGTATAATTTAGTATCGGGACTGTACGATGTAGGTAATAGTTTTGTATTTCAGTTATTAGGATATGTTTCGGATTTAGTGCTTTGGATTTCGGGGTTCTCGCCGAAGGCGGGTAGGGGGTGTTATGAAGTTAGGTGTAATACTGGTGGCCAGTTTTCTGCTTTTCCTTTTTGGTTGTAGAAAGGATGTGGAGAGACTGCCGGGGCCTACAGAGATAAACATAGAAGCTATTGATAATGGATTAGGGGTGAGGATCAGATGGAGCAGGGTGCTTGATGCTGAAAAATACGCTGTATATTTTTCAGAAGATCGCATAGCAGAGGTTACTGACCTCTTTTTCTATCAGCGTTATGAGGATATTAGAGCCAGTGGGTTGGGTTCATACTTTGTCAGAACTATAGATGCTGATGGTCGGATGGGGGGGCAGAGTCCTCCTGTATCAACTATGCCAAAAGAGATGGTTGGACAGTATCTATGTGATAAGGATGCTGTAATAATTACTGATGATGGTGATACCCTGCAGGGCGTAGATTTTTCTGCCTATTATTGGGACAATGTAGGAGATGGTTTGATTATGCCTCATGGGGGTGTCTTTCATATATACTTTGGAGACACTCTTGATGGTGTAATAGATATAGAGAGTTTTTTTATAGCGTCAACCAATACTTCTATCCCTGGGCGTGAGATATTTGGAGAGGGAGATACTGTATATATCACAACAGTGCCTATGGATACAGGGATAGTAGGTGAAGATACTATCCTGATGCTCAAAGATTTAGATGTTGTTCCCTTGATGCCTGATGAGGTGGCTCTAACCTATATGCTTCCCATAGATCCAACAGCCTCATACTATATAAGGCTGCCGTCCAACCATTATATAAGAATGGATCTGCGCGGTATCAGGATGCAAGAGATTGGAGAAGACGATGATCCATATCCCATTGGGATAGATTTCTCGTATCAGTATCATCCTATAAAGGGCTTCAGGTTTTTTGAAGGCAGGAGAGGGGTTGAATAGTTAGTTGGTTAGTTGTGAGTTACAAGGGGGTTGTATGAAAGGGTGTATATGGATAATGATGGGGCTGGTTATTGCTTCCTATGGTTATGGGGGGTTGACCGGCAAGATACAGGGGAGGGTTACAGATAAGGAAACAGGAGAGCCTCTCCCCTTTGTCAATGTGCTGATAGAGGGGACCATGATGGGAGCGGCAACGAACATAGAAGGTGAGTATTTCATAATAAATGTCCCCGTCGGCACATATACCCTCTTTACGCGTATGATGGGCTATGTGGGGCTGAGGATTGAGAATGTGAGGGTGTCTGCTGGTATGACAACAAGGATAGATATTCCTCTTGAACCAACCGTAATTGAGCGGGAGGCGATTCTTGTGACCGCAGAGAGACCTATAGTTGAGACAGATGTAACATCCTCTGCCAGAATTGTGAGTGGAGATGATATAGAAAGGATGCCAGTATCAGGGTTTGAGGATATAGTGGCGTCTCAAATGGGGGCTGTAGAAACTGGTGCAGCACTCTCAGGTGGCCTTCATATAAGGGGTGGGCGAAGTGGTGAAGTTGTTTATATAGTGGATGGTATCAATGTTAATGACCCTGTAACTGGGAGGGCTGGCATGCACCTCTCCCTCTCTGCAATTGAGGAGATGCAGGTTGTTACTGGTGGTTTTAATGCAGAACATGGAGAGGCAATGTCAGGCATAGTGAAGATCTCTACAAGGGATGGTGGACCCAGGCCAGAGGGAGGGATCAGGCTTACGACAGACAGGGGGCTAAAGATTGGCGATAGGGATTATCAGTTCGGGTATGACAATATAGACCTCACGCTGGGGGGACCTGTTCCTTTGCTCCGCAATGTAAGGTTCTTTGCTTCGGCTAACTATGTGGATAGTGATGGACGGCTGCCTCAGAGTCATTCAGAAAGAAGGAGTGTTACGGGTAAACTATCTTATACCCCATTCCCATGGCTCAAACTGAGATTGAGTGGTGATCATACCGCGAGAGAGTTTACCACATACCGTCATGCGATGTCCAGGGGAGATTGGCTCAGGGAGAGGCCTCTGTTCCATACAGGCAACTCAAGATTGAATATGTCACTTACACACACGGTATCTGAAAATACATTCTATAATATAACAGCAGGATTTTTTAATACATATACAGAGTATAGTGCCCAGGGAGGGAAGCATTATAATGAATGGGAAGTGATAACCAGGGTGCTTCCCTGGGTCCGTGCCGCGATAGATACTGGGTGGTATGACCCTGAATCCAGGGAGTGGACTGATGGGATGACAGCAGATTCTGCATGGAAGTTATTCTATTCTGGACAGATTGGCGGGGGTCCTACTTTTATGATATTGGACGAGGCAACAGGAGAGTGGGTCTGGACAGGGGACGACCTTGCGACCCGCCTCCGACGCGAGAGGGATGCCTTGAACGCCAGGGTACACTCTGTCAACACCTGGCAGTTTGTGGTGGATGAAAATGGGGATACTGTGGATATATATTACCACTATTTTGACCTTGACCAGTATCTTGTGGATATTCAGGCCTATCTTCGTGGTGAGATTGGTGCGCACGAGATGGAGCCAAGTGGTAATATGTTCATGATTAGATATCATAGTGATAGGTGGAGAAGATTCTGGTATCACTTTAGACCTCTGTGGCATGCCCGTAATACAGACCACTTTGAGGTGAATTTTGCCCTTACCTCACAGGTGAACAGGCATAATCAGGTCAAATTTGGTGGTTTCATTCGTCAGTATGACCTGAAGCTTACCCATCTACTCTTTGTCAACCCGAACCCATATACTGATCACTATCATAAGAGGCCGCGCTCAGGGGCCGTTTTTGTCCAGAACAAGATAGAGTTTGAAGACTTGACTGTCAATCCCGGGCTCAGGGTTGACTACTTTGATCCAGCATCAAAATTTTTTATAAACATAGAGAATCCTGCAGAGGGTAGGGACTGGGCTCCCCCGAAAATACAGGTCTCTCCGAGATTTGGTATTTCGTTTGCTGTTACTGATAAATCCCTTCTGTATGCAAACTATGGACACTTTTTCCAGACCATAGATATGGCGGATATGTACCAGAATCTTAGCGGGGATCTGACAGCAGGGTTTATTATACTTGGGAACCCGAATATCCCTGCACAGCGTACGCAGGCGTATGAGGTAGGGTTCAGGCATGCTCTGGGCCCGGATATGAGGTTAGATATTACAGGCTATTTGAAGGATGTGGACAATCTTCTTGCGACAAGAGAAGTTTCAACAAGGGTTGGAGATAAGCACTATAGATATACGGTATATAAGCCTGAGGATTACGCGATAGTTAAGGGATTTGAGCTTGGTTTAACAAAGAGGGCGGGTAGATTTCTATCAGGTTCTATTGGTTATGGATTTATAGATGCGAAAGGCACGGGTTCATCTCCTGATGAGTTCTATTTCAGGTTCAGGGGTACGGATATGCAGCCTCCCAGGAGAGAATATCCATTGGAGTTTGATGTAACGCATACTTTTAGAGTGAATGCAAATCTATTTCTGCCGAGAGGATTTGGACCCCGTATTTTCGGCTTCCAACCATTCTCAAATCTGAATGCCAATCTCCAGTATAATCTTTCATCAGGACCTCCATATACTCCAACTGATGCGAAAGGTAACCCAGGAGAGGTAGGTTCCAAGAGACTTCCATCTAACAGCACTGCGGATTTGAGGGTTGATAGGATGTTTAGTCTGGGTAGGTTTGATTGGTCTCTGTTCCTTGATGTCCGGAACCTGTTTGATGCAGTCAATGTGGTGAATGTATATGCAGCAACTGGTTTACCTGATGATAATGGGGCAAGGCCAGTATGGGATGCTGCTTTCTATACAGCACGGTATGAGGAGGATGGGTATGCCTCACCAGAGGAGATGTTTCAATGTAATCTTGATAACTGGAGGGAATTTGTGAACACCCCTCGCAACTTTGGTTCTCCAAGAATAGTGAGGGCAGGGATATCTTTTGACTTTTAGTAGGAATATGTAGGGGCAGGGCTTGCCCCTGCCCAATAGGGTACCCACAGAGGTCACAGAGTAGGGCTTTGATTTATCAAAGCCAACAGTTGGTGGACACGATAAATCGTGTCCCTACATGTGCTCTCCAAAGGGATTTCCACGACTCACCACCAAGACATTCATCCCGCACCTAAGCTTAGGTGCGGGGCAGGGATACCAGGTTTTTATTTCTTTAATTCTTTGTGGTCTTTGTGACTTCGTGCCTTTGTGTTTTTATCTGTGGTTAGTTTTTTGACCTTGCTGTTTTGCTGGGAAGGAGGGTGTATGTTTAAGAATATGAGGAGGCTATTGGTTGTTTGCGGGCTATTTGTGGGGACATCTCTGATTGCATATCATCCGATGGATTGGAGCCAGCTACGCAGACCATGCGGAAGGGAGAGGAAGGTGATTCCTATGTCCAAGGGAGAGATATCCCATAACCCTTCTGACTGGTGGCAGGTGGCATGGACAGGCGTTGGAGAACTGCGGGAAATGACTGTTTCCAATTTTGGGACAATCGGTATGTTCCCAAGACCTGCTAACTGGGAGTACTGGGATGGTCAGCATGCCTATAACTATGGTGGATGGGGACCAATGGCTCTGGGATGGTCGGGTGAGTATCCAGCAGGTTCTCGCCAGTTTTATATATTCTCTGCTGGGTTATGGGTTGGTGGATTGTATCCAGTTATATTTGATGAAGATACGGTAGAGTGGGAGCCGAGGGTGGCGACAACAGCGTACTGGTCAGACCTTGGTAGTATGAGTGTGCCTGAGATGAAAGACGGGGGCGAGATGGGTTCTATCTATGATTGGGGACTCTATTTCTCGACTCAGCGAATACCGACAGGGTTTGGTTTCCCGAATGAGGGCTCGCACTTATTTGCCCCGCCAAGAAGTGACAAACCAGATTGGCAGGTCTTTTGGCCATTTGCCGATTCTGCATCTATAAATCCGAGAAGAAGGGCAGCGGGTTTTCCACATCTTCTGCTTGACCCTGCAAAGGGGGATAAGGTATCTATGGAGGATACTTATGCAGTATTTGGAGACTGGTTGCCTGAGGAGGAGGCACAGTTTATATGGATTAGGGGCTATGATGTGGCAGGCCTGGGCGTAAGGATTGAGCAACGTTCATATACATGGAACTTCGCCTACAACAATGCTTATCTCTACTTCAATTACAAGATAACGAATATGAACGACTTCCGTCTGGATAGTGTCTATCTTGGTTTCTTTATAGATGGTGATGTGGGTGCCTATGATGATGATTTGATAGGCTTTGACAGGGCTCTCAATCTTGGTTACACCTATGATTCGGATGCAACAGAGGAGGGGTGGATCACGGCTGCTGGGGGCGTGGGAGCGGTCCTTCTTGATACTCCTCATGACCTTGGGCTTACAGGTTTTACAACCTGGTTATCTGGTGACCCTATTGATGATGAAGCACAGGACGAGCGCAAGTATCGTAGAGGGCTTCAGGATACCCGTTTTATGACATTTGATGAACCGAAGGATGTAAGGCAGCTCTCAAATACTGGTCCCTTCACATTAGAGCCGGGCGAGGAGGTGGAGATTACGATTGCCGTGGTTGCTGGGGTTACCATAGCAGACTTGAAGAGACATACAGAGAATGCGATCTCCCAGTTTAATCTGGGTTATCTTGGTCCCCAACCTCCTACTGGTCCTGATTTTACACTCACGCCTGGTGATAGGAAGGTGACTATAACATGGGATAACAGGGCAGAGTTTTCAGTAGACCCTGCAACTGGTGAGTATGATTTTGAGGGGTACAGGGTATATCGTTCACGAACAGGTATTGCTGGCAGCTGGGTACGCCTTGCAGAATTTGATATTGCAGACTCTCAATTTGACAACATTGTCTGTGTCACCTACGCAAAGGGAACCTCTACTGCAGAGATAAGTTTTGAAGGATTTGAGGATGAGGGTAGTGCCGAGTTTGAGGAGAGGTTCCAGGATGCAGAGTATCTGATTATGTTTGCAACCGAGGACATATTTACAGTCTATAATGCGACAGCAGAGGAGCCTTATTTATATAACCCTAATGCTCTTGAGGAGGGAACTGGCTTCTTTATCGTGGACTCTATTGGTGGCACCCCTGATAGCATAAATCCTGGATATAGCTCAGGTTACTATATCTACATGGACGGGTTCTATATTAGAATAACTGATGGTGTAGATGACCCCCCGAGGCTGCCGCATCCAGAGGCAGGGGATCTGTTCAGTATAAGGACTTTTAAGAGCGGGGACATAGGTTCACAGCTTGGGGTAAGGTATTATTATGTGGATGTGGATGAGCTGGATGCAGAGGACAATCTGATATTGAACAATGGTGAGAGATGGTTTTATGCGGTTACGGCTTTTGACAGAGGGGATAGGATTAATGATATACCTCCCCTTGAGAGTGGTATAGTGGCGCAGTCTACAATTCCAAGGAGTGACCCTGTTGACTGGCAGAGACCGAGCATTACGGTGGAACGCAGAGGGTATGGGATTGGCGATGGCGAGATATCCGCGGAGGTCCTGCAGATTGATCTGGTAAAGGACATGACTTATACGCTCACATTCTATCCCTCTGAGCGAGACTTTGGGTACGCAGAATACTGGAGATTGGAGGGAGAAGGTGATACTGTATTGCTTGATTCTATGCCATATATGAGGGGTGAGCAGAGTGCCGATCTTATAGACGGGCTTCTGTTCACTGTTGAGACAGCGGAATTGCCAGAAATAGACACCGTGTACTGGAGAACAGGCGACCCGAGTTATAGATTTGATGCAAGCTGGCTCGCGGATGATGATCGTGAGCCGTTTGACTTTGAGATTATTGTTGGGGACTCTATGCTGGATGCGATGCCTCGCCCCAGATGGGTACCGTTTAAGCTAATGAATGCTACACTTGATACGCCGGTGGCTGGTGTGATGTGGAGCGGAGCTCTTGATAGTATAAGGGATGGTGATGCGATTACGATTCTTAACTATGACTGGGAGCGGGGAGAATCTGCTCAGAGCGTTATGAACCTGACTGTTGTGCTTGATGAGGTTACAGATACGATATACCCCTCTATTGCTGACACATTCAGGATAACTGTCCAAAAGCCATTCACAGAAGCAGATAGCTTTAGCATAACCACAACAGAATTGACCAGAAAAGCAGAGTTCCCATTGGATAATATCAAGGTTGTGCCTAATCCTTATTATGTGAGGGCGCCATGGGATAGGGCTCGGTATCATCAGAAGATATACTTTCAGAATCTTCCATCCGCTGCTACCATCAGGATATTTAACGCGGCAGGACTTTTAATCCGCACGATTGAACATGAAGACTCTCTTGAAAAGGGTGGAAGTGCGTACTGGGACCTCCTTACCGGTGAGAAGATGAGAATAATGAGTGGACTGTATATCTATCAGGTGATAACGCCAGAAGGAGAGACCCATGTTGGGAAGTTTGCAGTGATTATGTAGTTGGACACCATTGCTCAATAATTTTGCAATTTGCATTTTGATATTTTTATTTTTCATTGAGGTTTGCCTATAGGGGGATATATGAAAAGGCTATTAGCTATGGTTGGATTAGTGGTTCTTCTAACAGGTTCTCTCGACGCGAGGCTTGGTAGATCTGGGGCTGCTTTTTTGACTCTTGGAGGTGGCACAAGACCTATGGCTCTTGGGGGTGCGTATACTGCATTTGCAGAGGGGATAGAGACAATCTATTGGAATCCAGCTGGGATTGCTACGACTGATAGGATGGGTTTTTCTGTCACACATTCCCGTTTATTTGCGGGAATGAGTCAGGAATGTCTATCTCTTGTAATACCTGTTCCTGATGGTGGACTGGGGATATCGGTTGTTGCACTCCGTTCGGGTGAGATGGAGGTTACAAGGTTTGATGAGTGGGATACAGGGGAGACCTTTTCGTGGGGTAGTTACTCGGTCGGTATCTCTTATGCCAGGATGATGACCGTCAAGTTCAATGCGGGTGTTACGATAAAGGCTATATATGAGAGTGTTCATCAGGTCTCCAGTATGGGAATGGCAGTAGATGCTGGGGGTACTTATAATACCGGGGTAAGAAACCTGCGGTTTGGATTTTTAATTCAACATTTTGGTCCTGATCAAAGTCTTGCTGGGGAGGGATTGTTTTTTGAAGAAGAGCCGGAAGGGTTTGACGAGGATAGACGGTATGGAGAGGATCTGCCTGCAACATTTCGTTCTGAGGCCTATGTACTTCCTATGACCTTCAGAGGGGGGGCAGCGATTGATCTGATTCAGTCACCTATTTCAAGGGCAACACTTATGGCAGAGCTGATTCATCCATCTGATCAGTCCACAACCTTTGGGGTGGGACTGGAATATGCCATAGGCGAGAGGTATTTCTTGCGTGTAGGGTACACAGGATTAAATATGAGGGGGCTCACGGCTGGGTTAGGTGCTTTGCTGGATGTCGGTGGAGTTCCGATGTCTGTTGGTTATACCTTTGAAACCCACCGCTATCTTTCAGCAATCCATCGTTTCTCAGTAGGATATGGAGGGCATTGAAAGAGTAGAGAAAAGTCCGATGTCCGAAGTCAGATGTCCAAAGTAGAAGGGAGTAGGTGGAGCATCTTGCTCCACAGTAGGGTAACCGCAAGGGTTACCACTACAATCTTTAAGATGTATTCAGTTTTTTGACAACAGTGGGCTTTTAACAAGGAGGGGAAAGGGAGAAGAGAGAGAAGAGAGAGAAGAGAGGATGTCTATTTTGTGGGGTAGGACAGGCTTTTAGCCTGTGGACGAAGGAGGTTGTATGAAAAGGAAGATGCTTGTTGTGGGGGTTGTGGGGATATTTGTATCCACACTTCTTGGCGCAACAGAGGTTGAGCGGATTGAGCGGATTGGGAGAATGGATACTGAGGCTATATTTATGAGAGATGGGGTATCACATAGGGTGGTAGAGACTCCCAAAAGTGGGGGAGTAGTTGTAATGAAGCGTAGGTTCAACATTGATGACTTTGACGGGTCATGGTACCGAGGTATTATCCCTACATCCAGTGACACGGTCTATACCTGGTATGAGATCCTTCCTGGTGTAGATACAGCCCAGATTGTAGAGCTGTGGTGGAACTTTGCTCATCCTGACGATTTCGGGGCAAGGTTGGCAGCTCATATATTTCTTAACAGGCCTGGAGAGCTTAACCCTGACACCATAGACCAGTTTTTCCCTACTGCACCAACAGTAGTATCGGATGCCAGGTGGGTCGGTTGGGGTGATTTGACCCCTTATGCTTTGCGTATGGCACCTGGGGATTCATTCTGGTTTGCGGTAAGATCTGTAACTGATCCTGCTCCCAGACCATGGGGAGATGCAAAGGAGGGAAATAAGCCATACCATTCCATGCTTGCTGGTCCTACATGGGAAGGATTTAACTTAGCGCGTGACCTTGATATGTGGGAGATGTTAAACGAGGTTTGGGTTTTATATCATGGTGTTGTTGCCATATCTGACCCAAACTGGTGGAGCGATACTTATGTCACAGCCGGATGGGACACGATAAGGGCAAATATTTTTTATGACAAGCCTCTTATAGATGTGAAATTACACTGGACCGTTAATGGTGTAGAGGATTCCCTTGAGATAACTGCAAACCTTGACAGTGTTGGCCTCGCAGAAATGAGTGTATGGGGAGTTCTACCTATTACTGTAACACCACCTGCGGAGATATCTTACTGGATAGAGGGAGAACATGCAGGAGGTAAGCGGGGGCAGAGCAGGGTGCGAACATTTGCAGTGCTTGCTCCTCAGGAGCCTGGTGCCGACATATTACTTGTAGATGATACGGGTTATGATTTCATAAGAGGGGCTGACACTTTATCAGCGGGTGTGATGTATAGCGAACTCCTTGATTCTCTTGGGCTGGTGTATGAGTATTGGAATATGGTGGAGCGTAGAGGTATAGATAGTTCTGTGGTAAATTATGGATGGTCAAATATCATCTGGGCTGGAGGCATGCCGGTCTTTAATATACCAGGGCCTAGAGATACCACTGCCAATGTGATAGACCATCCTGTAACACAGTTTCTTGATGCCGGTGGGAATTTCTTCTTCTCTGCACACAGGTATTTTGATTTCCACTTTGATGGTGAAGTGACATTCACCCCCGGGATGTGGGTATATGACTACTTAGGTCTTCTAATTGGTCGTGCTGCAAATATACCCGATACCACCTTCTTTGGCGTAGTGGATGACCCTATAACAGGTGAATGGGCTACTACTCAGTTCATTACAGGTGTCTGGATGCCTTCTCCTGATGATGGTGTAGTTGGAGGCCCAGATGCAGTTGATATATTTGTCGGTGCAGAGTCAGGACTGCCTGCTGGGACAAGATTCCTTGACCCAACCACCGGTTCCAAGGTCGTCTTCCTCCCATGGGAGCTTGAATCAGCTATGTTCAATCCTGCTTATATTCCTGATGCAATAGCATTTATGGGCAGGGTGATGGACTGGTTTGATGTTGTTGGGATAGAGGAAGAGGCTTCTTCGTATCTATTTGCACTATCACGGAATCATCCCAATCCATTTAGCAATCGGACAACTATCAAATATGAGATACCCACGAGATCTCAGGTCAGTTTGAGGGTTTATGATATTGCAGGCAGAGCCGTGACAACTATTGTTAACGCCCAACAGGATGCAGGTCTGCATATAGCTGGATGGGATGGAAGAGATAAAAATGGCATGAGTCTGCCCAATGGGATATACTTTTACAGACTACATGCTGGCGAGAATACGAGTACGGGCAAGATGGTCCTGATGAGATAGGTTAATGTCCGAAGTCCGAGGTCCTAAGTCCGAAGTTAACCCTGTGGAGTGGCTTGTCCCGTGAGATAGAGCTCCACACTGAAACGAACGGAAGCCGTCGGTCTTAATCTGGGGCTGACGGCTTTCGTGTTATGTTTAATGCTAAAGCTTTCCCTGATCTTTTTCCTTGTTCTGGCACTCTACGGTTGTCAAAGGACGATCACGGTAGAGGGGAGGGTCTATTTTATGGGCAGTGATCCATTCCCTGCGGTTGCCCTGTCAGCAGAGGATAATAGGACATATACACTTTTGGGCCCAATCGCAGATTCTCTCATGGTTTTTCAGGATAGATATGTCAGAATTTACGGAAAATTGAAAGGCGAGACCGTATATACAGAAGAGAGTATAGAGATTATAAGGTATGAGATCTTGTTAAAGGAAAAGGATATGTAGGGGTAGGGCTTGCCCCTCCTACATTGTAGGGACAGGGTTTATCCCTGTCCGCAGACCTTTTTGGACAATCTCTACTGCACTCCGATGTGTTAACATAAAATTTACATTTTTCGCTTTACATTTTTCATTTTTCAATGGAGCGGAGCTCCGAGGGGGATATTATGTTAGGGTTTTGTCTTGTTCTGCTGATCTTCACTTCTATGGATCACGGATTTGGGGAGAGAGGGATGCCTGGAACTGCATCTATGAGAGAGTTAGAGATGCAAATCAGAAGGGACCTCGGGCTTGATACAATACTGAGATTAAGAGAAGAAGTGGCCCAGGCGCCCAAGGTCAATCTTGGTGATACAATCAATTTCTGGACAATAAACGCGACTGGAACCGGCTATATATCAATACCGGCGATCTGTATGAGTATAGGAGAGTATGCCTATATGTTTGTTGAAGTAGCTGAGGTGGAGGCTGGGCATATGACCCAGTCAATGGTGGATTATCTTACAATGCGCTTTGACTCCATAACTGTTACAGACTCAATGAGGGGAGTATACGAGATAGTTACAGATATGTTTGGAGACCCCCCACTTCCACCAAGCCCTCACGATATAGATGGTGATTCCCTGATATATATCTTGCTTCTTGATGTCAGAAGGCCGGGTGTTGCCGGATATTTTTCTCCATGGAATCAAGGGACAGGAGCTTTCAGCAATCGGAAAGAGATGTTCTATGTGGATACAAGATTTGGACAGCATAATGCCGTAATAGCACATGAGTTTCAACATCTGGTAAACTGGAATATGGATACTGATGAGGAGTTGTGGATAAATGAAGGTGCTGCAACACTTGCTGAACTACTTGTAGGGCCTAGTCTCTGGCCAGGGCATCAATATGTCCAGAATACGGATGTTTCGCTTACAAGCTGGGGTGGTCAGGTAAGCGATTATGAGAGGGTTTTCTTCTGGACAACTTATCTATGGGAGAGGGTTGGAGATGAAGGGATAAGGACGATGGTGCAAAGACAGGAAAATGGTATTGCAGGCATAGATTCTATGCTGCAGCAATTAGGTTTTGCAGAACGTTTTATAGATATCCACAGGGATTATGCAATAGCATTATTCATGGATAATCCTGATACCACTTTCTACGGCGGAAGATTTGGGTTCAAAAATCTGGATATACCATCACCTTCTATGGAATTCGTTGTCTCTCAATATCCTGTTTTTAAGAGGAATGAGTATCTTGTTGGTACTGGCATTGATTATATCTGGTTCCGTATTCTTCCTGATAGTCTTACTATTGGGTTTGGCGGTTTTAATGTAGGAACAACATTCAGATATTATCCTTATGTGCTCCATGGTAACTCTCCTCCTACAATTGAGATAGTGAACGAATTTGCATTGGATGAAAATTATGATGGCCAATATGCTTCTGTGCCAGCTTACAGTAATATGTATATGGTGGTGGTTGGAGGCAGAAACGCATTGAGATACACTCTATCAACATTACCATATACTGGGGTGGAAGAGGACCAGGGTTTCGTTGGGGTTTCCAATTTCCAATTAGAGATATGTCCAAACCCTGCATCCTCTGTGATCAGATTTACCTTTTCTGCTGGGGCTACACCGTCTAATGTAGAGATTTATGATATTGCAGGGAGGGAGATAGATTCTTTTATAGCACGGGATGAGAGTTTTGAATATAATATAAGAGTCCTCTCTCCTGGACTATATTTTTACAGGGCTACATCCTTTAGCGGAGAAGAGACTTCTGGTAACTTTGTAGTGATAAGATAGGGGGAAGTCTAGGCTTGCTTCACTATTCACACCTTACCGCAGCAGAATTATCTTCTCTGTCTCTGTATAGTCCCCCGCGGTAAGCCTTACAAAGTAGATTCCCGATGGCCACACAGCTCTCCCATCTTCGTCTCTCCCAATCCCATGTTACTGTGGGAAAGGTCTCCTGACCTTGACAGTGGGAAAGCCCTTCTGGGCTCTTGAATAGCAGCAGGGTAGGGACAACCCTTGTGGTTGTCCGTCTGTCGGACAGGGACAAGCCCTGTCCCTACATATCAGAGGGCAGAAGCCCTCTCCCACTAGCGCAGCAGAACTATCTTTCTTGTTTCTCTATAATTCCCCGCTTTTAGCCTTGCAAAATAGATACCTGATGGCACAGGTCTGCCTTGTAGGTCCCTCCCATCCCATGTTACTGTGGGAAAGGTCTCCTGACCTTGACCATCGGCATCAGGAGATGCCTCCCACACCGGGCGGCCTGCGAGGTCGTAGATACGGATGGTGATCGGTAATCGGTAATCAGTAATCAATTTCTGGTCTTCACCGATAACCGATAACTGATAACTGATAACCGTCTCTTTCCTGAACGGATTCGGATATGCTCTTAATTCATAATTCATAATTCGTAATTTATAATTCGCGTCCTCTGCCACCCCAAAAGTTCCCTCTATAACAAAGGGTTCAAACAGTAGCCTTCCATAAGAATCGTTTATCGTGGCACTATCCGGATAGACTGTATCTCCAATAGATACATCCGGTGTATCAATACCAGGATGGAATGCAATAACCAGTTTTGTAGAGTCTATATTCCAGTGAAGCACACAGGGACGCCAGGTGCCATTATGGGACAAGACAGCGTCTATATTCTCTGGGGTCAGAAGCCCTGATACACTCCTGTTAAATTCTATTATGACAAAATCATCACCACCAATACGCTGTCCCGGTCTCAGCCCATCAGATGCAAGAGCGATTGCTATCAACCTTCCGCCAAAACTGCCTTCTATGACTGTCCCCGACCAGCATGGGTTTCCATGCCTATCTTTTAAGAGCTCACCGTCTGGATATATGGTATCTCCCACCCTCACAGTGGCCCCATCCCCCAAAACAATCTTCCAGCTATCCCCTCTCTGTAGAACTGACTCAGGCACTCCCCAGCTATGGAAGGATGAGAGAGGTAAAACAGTGTCTAAAATTGGAGACTCAATCTGGGCCATCCTCTCACTAAATCTGATGAGCACACTATCACCCCTGCCTGCCTTCTCACCCCCCACATCATAGGCAGTAGCAGATAGTATAATGGGTGGTATGGTATCAGGTTGATAGAAACTACCCTCTATCACAGAGAACCCTCTTATCTGATTCCCCCATATATCTGTAAGCATGTCTGAGAATATGGTATCTCCCACAGAGACGGAGGGGGGGGCTGCCCATGGGGGCCATAGAAGTGGTCTCCATATCAGCGAATCTGGCGCATCTGGCAGCATAAAATCTGCCCCTAACATAAGTCCGATACCATTCAACCAGCTTCCCTCTGGTGAGAGATA
The DNA here is from genome assembly GCA_964422625.1 of uncultured bacterium. Lineage (GTDB taxonomy): Bacteria > Hydrothermota > UBA3073 > UBA3073 > UBA3073 > CAYRBN01. The sequence goes on from CAYRBN010000008.1 coordinate 20,995, forward strand.
GAAGATGCTATCTATATTTCCTTGTCCTACATCTGGACTATCAAGCATTGGCTCTGAGAACTTTATAGCTACATAATCATCTATGTCTATCCCCGGTATGAGACTGTCTTCACCATCAGATGCCCTCGCGGACACTATATACGGAGGTATGGTGTCAAGGGTGTATTCTATAGCTATTTGATGAACAATAGGGGTTGTCTCTGGGTTGTCTGTTCTCATATCTATCCTGTATTGCAGAAACCTATCACCATCTATCACGGATGGAATATCCTGAAGGGGATCCCCGGGTGTAACAATTATGCAATCCTCCCAGGGGATAAGGGTATCTGTTCTGACCCTCACCTCTATCTCTCCATAGAGGGCATCAGCATTAAGCAGGAGTCTACCAAAGGATGTGCTACGGTTATCTGTCCCTAAGTCATGGATATTGGATATAATAAATCCCTCCCCTACATAAGAGCTCTTTAATATACCACCGGGTGTTGTGCCAGCAAAGAGAACCCCATCTCTATTTATCAGTATTGATGGACATCCAACTATACCAGAGACAGTGGGTAACCTCTGCCAGGCTCCGTCTCTATATACCAGACAGAGCCCCACATTTACTACATCATAGCCTCTGCCAGATACATATAGAGCGTTTTTGTAAGCAAGGGAACGTGCCTCATGGAGATGTGGGGTAGAGGGAAGAGTTCCCCAGCTGTCCCCCTCAAGGAGAAATACATCTCCATCTATATCCCCGGTTCCTGCAAATATACCTTCAGGGGTGGATACAAGAGAGTATACACTCCTCACATTTGGAGGGAATGTCCCAACCATCTCATAGCTTACCCATCCATCCTTTGAAAGAGCAACAAAGCCTCCTGTTGCGGTCTCTCCACCTGCCCACATCCAGCCATCATCAGGTGTCCTTATGAGGGTATGGATGATTCTGGCGCCTGAAATAGTCTTCTTCCTTGCCAAACTATTTTCGAATGGGTTATACTCATATATCTCCCCATGGACATCTCCTGTTCCGATGTATATAAATCCAAGAGGAGTTACAACAAATGAACGAATATTACGATGGGTTACATTACTCCCAAGAAGTTCCCATGAAAATCCGTCCCATCTGTATATTCCGGAAGGTGAGGGGGATTTTGCTGCAAGAGGGGAGCCGTCAGTATATACCCCTACCTGGTATATTACATCTGCCCACTCTATATCTGGAAAACTATTCCACACGCGACCGTCATCAGAGTAGAGCACCTCTCCCCCGGCCGTCCCTGCTATAAGTTGACCTTGAGGTGTCTCTGCGATGGAGAGAACACTTGCTGTTTCATTAAAGAGAATAGTGTCAGCCCACCTGGAGATGTCAGGGGTAGATAACCGAAGTTCTCCATGGAAAGACTCTGCCTCTATATTGTATAGGGAGTCGTGCCTATCTCCACTCCAGTCTGTCTCTACCCATATATTCGCAGAGAGCAGAAAGGGAAAGAGTAAAGCTACTATCAGATTTTTAGCCCTGCTACACATTTTCCTCTATCTCTAACCGTGAACCTTTGAACCGTGAACCTAAGTAATTATACAATAAAATCTTCAGTTTGTCAAGGGAAAAGGGATAAAAGATTTTTCTTAATCAAGCCTTAACAGACTCTTAACAAAACTTTGCTTGTAAAGTTTAGAAATTTAAGGTATAATATAATGTAAGTGGTATTTTTTAATTTAAACAGGAGGTGATATGCGTGGATGGATGGTGGTGTCGTCTCTCCTCATCCTTGTTGGGTCAGCAGGAGGAATCCTCTTCACAAACGGAGGATTTGAGAATTGGTCAGGGAGAGAGCCAGATGACTGGACCATATCAGGCGAGGGGCTCAGCACAGAGCAGGAGGGAGACACAGTTTTGGCAGGAACTTCCAGCTGTAAATTGGTATGGACTACAACAACTACACGCTGGATAGTCCAGGAACATCCTGTTACTGGTGGTACAGACTATACATACAGTTTGTGGGCATACGATAATGACCCTTTCGGGAGGGTGAGAGGCACATTGAGGTGGCACAGGGGGGATGGTAGTTTGATATCAAGTGTTAATACATCTTATTCGGTTGATGGCACAGATTGGCAGGAATTGGCCATATCTGAGCTTGCCCCTTCTGATGCCGAGACTGTCCATGTAGAGATAAGGGTCTATGATGTTGACTGGGGGGATACAATTTCCTCTGCCAGTGTTTTTGTGGATTCCACCGTCTCCCTTGTTGGGGGCGCCGGAGGAACCCTCCTTGCAAACGGAGGATTTGAGGTTTGGTCAGGGAGAGTGCCGGATGACTGGACCATATCAGGCGAGGGGCTCAGCACAGAGCAGGAGGGAGACACAGTTTTGGCAGGAACTTCCAGCTGTAAATTGGTATGGACTACAACAACTACACGCTGGATAGTCCAGGAACATCCTGTTACTGGTGGTACAGACTATACATACAGTTTGTGGGCATACGATAATGACCCTTTCGGGAGGGTGAGAGGCACATTGAGGTGGCACAGGGGGGATGGTAGTTTGATATCAAGTGTTAATACATCTTATTCGGTTGATGGCACAGATTGGCAGGAATTGGCCATATCTGAGCTTGCCCCTTCTGATGCCGAGACTGTCCATGTAGAGATAAGGGTCTATGATGTTGACTGGGGGGATACAATTTCCTCTGCCAGTGTTTTTGTGGATTCCACCCTCTTCGCCCTTCATACTGAAACTGGAGTAGAAGAGAATGATCTGTCCTTCTTTCTTGCAAATATAGAGAATCCAGTGAGAGATAGGGTTTCTATCTTATTTGCACTAAAAGAGACAAGTAATATATCTCTCTCAGTCTACAACTTATTGGGGCAGAGGATAGCTCAACTTGCGAATAGAAGGTTTGCTTCAGGAGAACACAGGCTAAACTGGGCAGTGCAGTATATCCCCGCAGGTATATACTTTATCAAACTAGTTACAGAAAGGGAAGCCCATGTCCGAAAGATAGTGGTTCTGAAATAGGGGAATTGGAATTATGAATTAGTTACCGGTGAAAAATGGTTCTTTTTAGGACGCAGATTCACCCCGCACCTATGCATAGGTGCGGGGTAAACGCAGATAGACAGGATGGGGAGAGTGGGAGATAGGGAGACAAGGGGACAGGGAGATGGGGAGAAAGGGAGAAGGGGTAAAAAAGAAGTAAAAATCTTGGTGTCCCTGCCCTGTGTAATAACGATCTTGTGATTCATATTACACAGGGTGAATGTCTTGGTGGTGAATACCCATAAAAGGAAGGCTTATGATAATCGCAGAAAAAAGAATATGTAGGGGCAGGGGCAGGCCCTGTCCCTACAACTAATGTTAATCTTTTTTACTGTCATACTTGGTGTCCTTGGTGGTTCGGTCCTTGCCTTAATCCTTGCATTTCATACCTACAACCTTGTAGGAATTTTCATTATCACCGGGTTTCTTCCTCCACTCACTCTTATCTCACTTATGCTTGGGCTTATAATAGGGTTTTCTATAGTCAACACAATTCCCTCTATCTATCTGAGTGCACCTGATGAATCTGCTATATTTCTTGTTCTTCCTGG
>CAYRBN010000009.1:0-23558 GCA_964422625.1 uncultured bacterium
ATAGCAACACTCTGGTATTTAGGATAAGTTATTTAACAGGGTAAACGCAGATAGAAAGGATGGGGAGAGTGGGAGACACAGGGGGACAGAGGGACAGGGAGATAGGGAACCCTATTGTGTAGGGGTAACCCTTGCGGTTACCCCTAATTAGAGGGGGTGGAAGTGAGGAAGTAATGACCTAATAACCAATAACTAATAACCGATAACCAATCTTGCTGCTTACTTTTTACCCGGAAGGTGGATATGTGGAAGTATTGGATAGTCCTGACGGTTATGGTTACCGTCACAGCTGGGGCTTATGGAGAGCCAGAATGTAGGGACAGGGTTTACCCCTGTCCAACAGGCGGACAATGTAGGGACAGGGTTTATCCCTGTCCAACGGGCGGACAACCACAAGGGTTGTCCCTACAGACAGACGGCAAGGCGTGGTTTGATTCACTCAATGTCAGGTTTGTGGGTAACTGGCCATAAGGTTTCTGATGCTATACGGACAAGAGATTTTGTTAGGGGTCTTTTCTATGACAACGGTTCTCAAAGGCTCTATATTGCAGCAGGAGTTGCAGGGTTAGAGGTCTGGGATATCTCAGACCCGAACCTACCTGTCCAACTTGGCGGTTGTGATACACCTGGCAGTGCTTGTGGTGTTGCAGTATCAGGCTCTTATGCATACATTGCAGATGGGTATACTGGGCTTCAGATTTATCAGAATTTACTGGTGGGGGTGGAGGAGACTGTTTTGACAGGCGGAGGGGTAAGGGTCTTACAGAATCCAATACCAGGGGACTATATCCATCTCTCTTTTGAGATTCCCCAATCGGACAATATCAGCCTCAGCCTTTATAACATTGCGGGACAGAGGATAAAGAGTTTCTCCCCAAGCCCGCTCTCTTCTAATAGTCACACGGTCAGATTACCCCTGTATGAGCTTTCAAACGGTATCTATTTCCTGAGAATAAAAGGTATGACCCTGAATGAGACAATCAAACTGATAAGAGTGAGATAGAAGGATAAACCCAGATTATGCATTAACCACAGATTCACCCTGTTAAATAGAGTCGCCTTATAGCAACACTCTGGTATTTAGGTTAGGTTATTTAACAGGGGAACTATGTTAAAAATAAAAGAGTTAGTCATTTTTCTCTGTGCACTCTTTTAGTGCAAAAAAGATTAACCACAGAGAACACAGCGAATCTTTATTAAAAAGAAAAAAACTCTGTGCTCTCCTTCAAACTCCAAATCTATTCACCTTCAATTATTGTGGGTAAATAAACATTAAAGAAATTGAGTGCACAGAGAATAAAATGAAATAAAAAATATTTATCTCTCTGTGTCCTCTGTGGTTTGGGGTGAATGTCCTCTGTGGTCTTATTAACACATATTTTGGGATAAATTAAGATGAGCGTAGAAAAAAGAACACGAAGTGACTTTAATTTAAAAAATCATGCAAATCTGCGAAAATCTGCGTCCTGAAAAAGAGTACGAAGCAGTCATAGGAATGGAGGTGCATATTCAGGTTAAGACAGAGACAAAACTGTTCTGTTCCTGCCCTGTGGTGTTTGAGGCAGACCCTAATACGCTTATCTGTCCTGTCTGTGCAGGGTTTCCCGGCACACTGCCTGTATTAAATAAAACTGCGGTTAAACTTGCAGTGCGCACTGCGCTGGCATTTGGATGCGAAGTGCAAGAGAGATCTATCTTCTCAAGAAAGAACTATTTCTATCCAGATCTACCAAAGGGTTATCAGATAACACAGTATGAATATCCAGTGGCAAAAAACGGACGATTGAAATTAGGAAAAAGGGTTATAAGGATAAGAAGGCTTCATCTTGAGGAGGATTCAGGCAAGCTTATACATAGAGAGAACAGAACACTTATTGACCTGAATAGGGCTGGAGTTCCGCTTATAGAGATAGTTACAGAGCCTGATATCCATACCCCACAGGAGGCATATAGTTATATAATAAAAATGAGAGAAATTTTAAGATATCTAAATGTATCAAACGGAGATATGGAAAAAGGGGAACTCAGATGTGAGCCGAATATATCGGTCCACCTTAAGGGAGAACCCTTTGGAACAAGGAGAGAGATAAAAAATCTGAATTCAATCAAGGAGGTAGAAGAGGGAATAAGATATGAGATAAGCAGCCAGATAGATAGACTAAAAAAAGGTTGTAAGGTAAGAAGGGCAACCCTTCTGTGGAATACAAGGAAGAAACAGACAGAAGAGATGAGAGGAAAGGAGACAGAGGCGGATTACAGATACTTTGATGAACCTGACCTCCTGCCGCTTCATATATCACCTTCTTTAATAGAAGAAGAGAGATTGAATATCGGAGAACTTCCGGATGACAGGAGAGCAAGAATGGAGAAAGAATATGGGTTGGAAAAGGAGAATATAGATATACTGGTTTCAAGAAAACCTCTCGCTGATTACTTTGAGGATGTGGCAAGGCTCACAAGGGATCCAAAACGAACTTCGGGTTTCATACTTGTGGAGTTTCTTGGATTCTTGAATGAAAAAGGTTTGAAGGTTGAGGAGAAGCCTATTGCCTGTAAAGATCTGTCCGAGCTTATCAACTTTCTAAAAAAGGGAGATATCACAAGAACAGTTGCAAGAAATATACTTCCTCTCATGGCTTCTGGAGAATCTCCTGCAAGAATTATAAAGAGGCTTGGACTTGAAAGCTTAGAGAGAAAAGATGAGATAGAAGATGTTGTCCAAAGAGTTCTTCAACAATACCCTGAAGAGGTTACAAGATATAAGAATGGAAAGGGTGGCTTATTTGGCTTCTTCATAGGAGAGGTTATGAAGGCAACAAAGGGAAAAGCAAACCCAACGATTGTCGGGGAAATGCTAAGAGAGCAGTTGAGCGTAGAGCGTAGGGCGTAAGGCGCAAGGCGTGGGGCGTAATCGGTAAAAACCACACTCCCATTAGTCTTGACCTTTTGACTTTTAGACTTTTTGACTTTTAGACTTTTAGACCTTTAGACTTTTTCACCTGTAATCAATAACCAATAACTAATAACTTAATTACCTTTTACAGGGAGGGGATATGCGTGGAATGCTTATCAGTGTGGCTGTCCTGCTTGTGCTGGCTGGATGTGCCACAAAGGAGATGACATCTGGTAAGATCTATATGGGGCAGGAGAACTGGGATAAGGCGATCAAGATGTTCTCTCAAGAGATAGAGAAAAACCCGACTAATGCCGAGGCATATATATTGCTTGGTAGAGCACATGCCCAGAAAAGGGACTGGGAGAAGGCGGCAGACTGGTTCAGTCAGGGGAGGGAGATAGCCCCAGATGTAATAAAAGAGGAGGAGAGGCTGTTTGTATGGGGTGTATTCAATGCAGCAGGAGAACAGGCAGTAATTAGAGAGGATTATGACAGGGCAATATCATATTTCACAGAAGCCCTTGAGATAGAACCTGACTCTGCAGCAACATATACCTATCTGGGCTATGTATTCGCAAAGATAGGGGATCCGACAAATGCAATCACGAACTACACCATTGCGATAGAGAAGTCCCCTTCTAATGTAGAGATAGTTATGCAGCTTGCCCTCTATTATATGGAGATAGAAAGATATGAGAACGCGATAGCTCGGTTTAGAGAGATATTAGAGATAGATTCTCTTAATAGTGATGCGCTATACCGTATCGGAATCTGTCATAGCCATCTGGATGATTTTGACAATGCTAAGATATATTTTGCAAGAGCGGTTGAGATAGAGCCCCTCAATGCAGATGCCTGGTTTAATCTTGCATTGATGCATATACGAAAGGAAGCACTGGATGAGGCAATAGCACCTCTTCGTAAAACAGTGGAGATAGAGCCAGAGGATGCGGAGGCCCATTCAATCCTTGGTTCAATATATCTTCAGCAGGGAGAATTCCAGTCAGCGGTTGATAGCTTTACAGAGGCGCTCTTATATCGTCCTGACGATGCTATGTTATACCGTAATCGCGCTGTTGCATACTTTGGATTAGGAGAGACAGAAAAGCAGGAAGAAGATATGGCAAGGGCAGAAGAGATAGAAAAAGGGGAGAGATGATCCCTCTGAGGGATAATATACCATCAAAGAGGCCTCCTCTGGTCACCTACCTCTTGATTGTTGCGAACACTGCTCTTTTTATCTACCAACTCACCCTTGGAGGAGAGGGAGAGATGTTTATTAGAGAGTATGGATGTATCCCTTATGAGGTGATACGGGGACGAGGTATTTTCAGTCTCCTCTCGTCTATGTTTTTGCATGGTTCCTGGTTGCACCTTCTGGGCAATATGCTCTTTCTCTTCATATTCGGTGACAATATAGAGGACTTCTGGGGACATAGGAGATATTTTTTTGTCTATATCCTGTTTGGGCTCGTTGCAGCAGCTTTGCAGATACTTGTATCACCTAATTCCAGGATACCATTTATAGGTGCCTCTGGTGCAGTTGCTGGAGTTATGGGTAGTTACCTCTTTTTATATCCAAATGCAAAGATAAATGTAATTTTCATATTCTTTTTTTTCATAAGGGTTGTCTGGATATCCGCATTTCTCTTTTTAGGTTTCTGGATATTGTTGCAGATCCTATACGGGTTTCTTACACCAGTTTCTACCTCAAATATCGCGTTCTTTGCACATATAGGTGGTTTCTTTGGCGGTCTATTTATCACCCGCTGGAATGTGAAAAGAAAATTGAGAGGCTGGAGAGTGTAGATGAAATCTCAAATAACAAATAACAAAATTCAAACAAATCCCAATGACCAAAATTCCAATGTTCAAAACAAAGAGGTTTAGTATTTGGATATTTGGATTTAGATATTGTTTGTAATTTGGTGCTTGAGATTTGGAATTTGTTTGTTATTTGGTGCTTGAGATTTGGAATTTTAATAAAAGACGGGGGGCTTATGAGTCGGATAACAGATTTATATGCAAGGGAGATACTTGATTCAAGAGGTAACCCAACAGTAGAGGTAGATTGCTGGCTTGAGAGTGGTCTTATAGGCAGGGCACAGGTTCCATCAGGTGCGTCAACAGGGATAAATGAAGCGCTTGAGATCAGAGATCACGATAAAAGTAGGTATGGTGGGAAGGGCGTATTAAAAGCCATTGAAAATGTTAATCAGATTATAAAAAAGGAAATTATTGGTATGGATGCTATGAATCAGTGCAAGATAGATCAGAGCTTGATAGCATTGGATGGTACCGAGAATAAGTCAAAATTAGGGGCAAATGCAATGCTTGGGGTCTCCCTTGCGTGTGCTATTGTAAGCGCAGATGAACTTGAAATACCCCTGTTCAGATATATTGGAGGTATAAGGGGGCGGATACTGCCTGTGCCTATGTTGAATCTGATAAATGGTGGAATGCATGCAGACAACAATCTTGATATTCAGGAGTTTATGATAGTCCCTGCAGGTGCTCCATCATTTAAGGAGGCAATCAGAATCTCTGCTGAGATATTTCATACACTTAAAAAGCTTATAAATAAGAAAGGCTATTCTACAAATGTTGGAGATGAGGGAGGCTTTGCCCCAAATCTGGGAGAAAACAGAGATGCAATTGAACTTATAATAGAGGCGATAGACATCTCAGGCTATAAGCCCGGAGAAGATATATATATTGCGATTGATTCGGCTGCATCCTCATTTGAGAAGGGTGGGATATACAGGTTTGAGGATAAAGACATGACAACTGAAGGACTGATAGAGATATACGAGGGATGGTGCAAGAGATATCCTATTATCTCTATTGAAGATGGTCTTTCTGAAGATGACTGGAAGGGCTGGAATCTGCTTACAGAGAGATTAGGGAAGAGAGTGCAGATAGTTGGCGATGACCTGTTTGTTACAAACACCAAAATGTTGAGAAGGGGGATTGATGAGAGGTCTGCCAATTCCATTCTCATAAAGCTCAATCAGATAGGAACAGTTACTGAAACGCTTGAAACAATAGAGACCGCAAAAAGGGCAGGTTTTACCGCTGTCGTTTCGCACCGTTCAGGAGAGACCGAGAGTGTAGTAATATCTCATCTTGCAGTTGGAGCAGGAACAGGGCTTATAAAGTCTGGTGCCCCCTCAAGAGGTGAGAGAGTGGCAAAGTATAACGAACTCATCCGAATAGAGGAAGAGATGGGAGATTCCGCAGAATACCCAGGCTATCTTGCATTTTACTCCATAGGATGAATAGACAGACTACAGACTACAGACAAAAGACCAAAGACCAGAGACCAATATTAGCGTGAGGCGTAGGGCGAAGAGCGTAGGGGAAGGTGAAGATAAGAGATGTGATAAAACAGATAGAAGGAAATGACTGGTATTTGGTAAGAACAAGGGGAAGTCATAGGCAATATAGACACCCATATAAAGATGGACTTGTTACTATTGCAGGCAACCTAAATGATGATGTTGCCAGAGGAACTTTGAATAGTATCCTGAAACAGAGTAGCTTAAAGAAGGGAGGTAATGATGTATAAGTATACTATCATTGTTGAGAGAGCAGAAAATAACTATTCTGCCTATTGTCCAGATCTTCCTGGTTGTATTGCCACTGGTTCTACGGAGGGAGAGACCGTTCTGAGGATGAAAGAGGCTATAGAATTTCATATTGAGGGGTTTAAAAGAGGGAATCTTACTATACCTAAACCTTTTGCAAAGGCTCTTGCTGTTGAGATAGTAGTTTAGTGGTTTTATTATCTGTAATTTTTTGCTGCCTCTCAATGAAAAAGAGAATAAAAATTACTGCTTACTGCTTACTGCTTAGTGCCTTCTGCTTACTTCCTACTGCCTACGCCGGAGAGTATGCCTTTGATTTTCTTGAACTTGGAGTAGGGGCAAGGGAGTGTGCTATGGGTAAGGCATCTACATCCATGCCCAGTACCGGTTTTTCTCCATTCTGGAACCCTGCTGGGGTAGCAAATATGGAATTTGTGTTTGCCTTTATGCACACATCTCCATTTGGACTCGCGAACCTTAACTATGTGGGACTGATAATTCCTGCTGGCAGGAAGTTTGCTATAGGACTCTCCTTCATCAGGATGGGGGTCTCGGATATCTTACGATTTGGAGAGGATGAAGGTGATCCCGCAGAGGGGAAGTTTGGAGTTACCCAGATTGTCACCTCTGCAAGTTTTGGAATAGAGAGAGGGGCTTTTCTGATAGGATCCAATCTTAAGTATCTCAAAAGCAGAGTAGATACACTTGTAGGAAGCGGAATAGGTATTGACATAGGTGCTATATATAGAAAAAGAGGATTTTCATTCGGTATCAATATCAAAGATCCATTCACATCTATGATAGTCTATACCTCAGGCAATAGGGATATTTTAAGAAGAGAGATAAGGGGGGGGGGCTCTTATAGATTTGGTTTCACAAAGGGAAGTCTGCTTTTCTCTTATGATATCCATTCAAAATATACAATCACGCACCATATTGGGATGGAGATAGGGCTTCTAGACCATCTATTTATAAGATTGGGAATGGATGATAGAAGCCTTGTAGGAGGAGGAGGGGTCAGGATAGGGAGGTTCTTTGCTGATTATTCATTCTGGTCACATACTCTTGGACCCACACATAGAATAAGTGGGGGGGTAAGGATATAAAAGGGCAAATCCTAAATTCTAAATCCGAAATCCTAAACAAATATGAATGACCAAAATACAAAATTCAAAACATCGTCTTCAAGCTATATATAGCATAGACACGGTAAATAAGTTTTGGGCATTTGAATTTAGGATTTTGAATTTGTTTCGGATTTAGATATTCGGATTTAGGATTTGAAGCGAAGCGCTTCTGGTGGGGGCGGGATTCGAACCCGCGACCTTCAGGTTATGGGCCTGACGAGCTACCACTGCTCTACCCCACGCATTAGAGATATTATAACATACTTTTTGTCATTTGTCAAGAAAAAAATGAGGGAAAGCACACAGATGGACACAGATTGAATAGATAGCCACAGATTTCAAAAAAATCTTTATAATGAATTACCGGTGAAAAATGGTTCTTTTTAGGACGCAGATAAATTTAAAATCCTAAATCCTAAACAAATTCAAAGCACAAATGACCAAAATCCAAAACAACCGAATAACCCAATTCCAATGATAATCGCAGAAAAAAGAATATAAAAAATCTTGATAATCTGCGTCTATCTGCGTCCTGAAAAAACAGAACAGAAAGTTATTCAGCGAACACTAATAAGGTCTGTGGAAAGAGAGACCTAATAAGGTCTTTTGTCTCTGGTCTCTGGTCTTATGTCTTTAGTCTTATATCGTTAGTCTACTTGAATGGAGAAATGAATAAACTTGTTTCAATAATTGTCCCTGCATATAACGAAGAGGAGAACATAAAACCCCTCATCAGTGCGGTGGATAGTATGATAAAGGAGAGTGGGTTAGAGTGTGAGCTCATAATAGTGGATGATGGCTCAACCGATAAAACATACGAGTTTGCAACTGAACTTACAGAAGGGAGAGAAGATATAAAGCTTATAAGAGATAACCGTAATCAGGGCAAAACCCATGCAATACTCTCGGGGCTTGATGCGTCCTCTGGTGAATACATTGCCATCCTTGATGCAGACCTTCAGTACAGCCCCTCTGAAATTCCAGTGATGATGGAAAGATTGACTGAGGGGTATGATATTATTACAGGTTGGAAAGAGGGAAGATACAAAAAGCAGTTCACTTCCTCTATCTATAATTGGTTATCAAGGATTCTCTTCAAGATTCCAGTTCATGACCAGAACTCTATAAAGGTTATGAGAAAAGAGGTGCTGGAAAATATGAACCTTCGTAAGGACTGGCATAGATATATAGTAGCACTGGCAGTGGAAAGGGGCTATAAGGTTACAGAGGTCAGGGTAAAATTATATCCCAGGAAATACGGTATAGAAAAATATCAAGGCAGGGGAAGGGTGGTGATAGGGCTTCTTGATCTTATTGCAGTGAAGTTCCAGGTCTCTTTTATGAGAAAGCCAATGCTTCTTTTTGGTACAGCAGGTGGAGTTTTTCTCTCATTAGGGGTTCTTACTGGTCTGATTGCCCTGTATATGAGATTTGTGCTTGAGAGAGGGTTTAGACCCCTATTAAACCTTGTTATTCTATTTGTAGTTGTTGGTATCTTACTCTTTATGATGGGGTTTACAGCAGAGATACTTTCAGCAATGGCAGAGAGGATAGAGAGACTGGAAAAACGGAAGTAAGCAGTAGGAAGTAGGCGGCCAATAGGTGAGGCTTCCAGCCTCACATCCATTATGGAGCAAGATGCTCCATCTGTTATCTTTGCAATCCACATATTTGACGAGACTTTGAGTAACAGTATAATAAAAATTGGGAGTTATGAAGATTTTAACTATGCATTTATGCTCGGTATAATGGAGATAAAATGATAATAATGTTAGGGACAAAGGGGATGGTGATCAAGGTTGCATCTATAATGAGAGAATTGGACAAGAGAAGAATAGATTATAAATATGTACAATGTGATCAACACCCCTCTATGAATAGAATATTGGAGAGGCAATTTGAAGTCAAATCTCCAGATCTCATATTACGGAGTGGGGAAAAAGATTTGAGCTCTATCAAGGATATGATTCTATGGATTATTCAATGCCTATGGCGGATTTATAAAAATCGGAATTTTTTCATCGGGGAGAAACTACTCTTAACTCAGGGAGATACGGTCTCGACATTATTAGCAGGCATGGTCGCAAAAATTTTCAGACTCAAATTAGCTCATGTAGAGGCGGGTTTGCGATCATATAGTTTATTACACCCTTTTCCCGAGGAATTGGTGAGACGGATAGTTTCTAAATGGGCGGATTATTTATTTGCTCCATCGGATTGGGCAACAAAAAATATATCTCGTGAACGAGGAAAGGTAATCAATTGTCGACAAAATACAGTTTATGATATATTGGGAGACTTTGTTAAAAGAAAAGAGATGAAAAAGAGGCGATATGTGATTTGTGCGATTCATAGACAAGAGACAATCTATAATGCGTCAAGATTTATGAGAGCGGTTGAGCTTATGCATAAAGTTAGCGAGTTGATGCAGGTTAAATACATTTTGCATCCGCCATCAGAGGCCAAGTTAAGAAAGTATAATTTCATGGAGGGTTTAATAGAAAATTCAAGGATTGAATTATTACCTTATCAAAATTATCTCGATTTCATGAACATAGTTGCCAATGCGGAATTTGTGATCTCGGATGGGGGTGGGTTACAAGAGGAATGTTATTACCTTAATATTCCTTGTTTGTTGATGCGGAATAGAACAGAGCGGAGAATTGGATTAGGAGAGACAGCATTCTTGAGTGAATTTATTCAAAAAAAGATTGATTTTTTTATAAGGGATTATAATCAATTTAGGCGGAAGAAGAAGTTTGTTAGGAAATATCCGAGCAAAAAGATAGTTGATGTATTATTAAAAGAGAAAGAATGATTAAATTGGCTACTCGTTTTCCTTATTTTAAGGCTATTTTACATAAAGAGGGAAAAATGGCTGTTTCAAGTCGGCAAGAAGGGTTAAGGAGATTTTATGAAGAAACATATTTTGCAAGAGGATTTACTACCTTTGCAGATTTGAGTTCTCCGCTTCAAAGTTATCGGATTGATAAGGTTTTAAAAATCTATATTCCTGGTAAAGCTGATACTGTTTTAGACCTTGGTTGCGCGTGGGGAACATATTGCTTCACTCTGACATCACTCTGCAAGAGTGTTGTTGGGGTTGATTGTAGCAAAAAAATACTTAAATGGACTAATGAAGTAGTTGAAAAAAGGGAGATAACAAATGTTCAATTAGTATGCTCAGATGTGCAAGCTATTGGTCTAATGAGCGATGTTTTCGATGTTATCATTTGTGCTGACCTTGTTGAACACCTGTATCCTGAAGTTTTTGAAAGTATGTTAGCAGAATGCAAAAGACTCTTGAAACAGAAGGGTAAGTTAATAATCTGGACTCCCAATAGGGGACACATTTTAGAGATTCTAAAGAATAACAATTTCATTCTGAAAAGAGATCACAGTCATGTAGATTACAAGTCTATGGCAAGATTATGCTTCAGTTTGCGAGAGCATGGCTATACTATAAAAAAAGCCTATTATGTAGAGTCACATCTTCCTATTCTTTGCATATTTGAAAGAATATTCATGAGTATTTTCCCATTCTTACGCAGGCGTATTGCCATACTGGCAGAAAAGGAAAATTGAATGGCAACTTTGGGTTTATATCCGAACTTAACATCTAAGAGGCTGTCTAAAAAGTCTGCGGACAGGGGTAAACCCTGTCCCTACAATGTAGGGACAACCCTTGTGGTTGTCCGCAGGGTTGTTTTTGCATTGCCTCTAAAGGTCATTTAGGGTTATGAAATATAGGTCTAATATGGTTAAGAAACTGGCAGCATTCTTGATTATAGCAGTAATCTTCTTCTTTATGGGAAGGGTGCTGTATCAGAACTGGAAAGTAATTCCCTTTTATGAGATAAGATTTAACTATGCACTGCTCATACTCTCCTTTCTTCTTTTATTTTTAGGTTTCTTTGGTGGATGTTTTATATGGAAATTAACTCTGCGATATTTAGGAGAGAGTATCAGTTACCGCAACTCTTTAGAGGTTATAGCTGGTTCAATGTTAGGTAAATATGTACCTGGTAAAGTCTGGTTTACTTTGGGAAGGGTTTATTTGGGCGGGAAAATTGGGCTTTCTGAAAAAAAGGTGGTTGTCAGCATAGTGGTAGAAATGATATTGATGTTTTTATCGTGCTTACTCATATCACTAATCTCACTTGGGTTTTCTATGAAATTTTATTCAGAAACTCAAATATATATAGCTATCTTTGCCGCTATTATAGGTATTGTGGTTATACATCCAAACATTTTGGGAAGAATGATCAACTTTGTTCTTTTAAGATTTAAGAAAAGACCAATAAAATTTGAACTCCGATATATTGAAACATTAGGATTATTAGGATTATGGTGTTTGGTCTGGTCTCTTATGGGGACTGGTTTTTATTTTCTTATCCTCTCTTTTTATCCGATAGACCTATCCAGTTTTCCTGGTATGATAGGAACTTATACAATAGCCTGGATTATTGGTTTTCTGAGTATTATTACTCCGGCAGGGCTTGGTGTAAGGGAGGGTGTTTTAAGTTATCTACTTAATTTTTACTTACCAGTTTCAATAGGGATAATTGTTTCACTCCTGGCAAGGGTCTGGGTAACAATAGCCGAGCTTATCTTTTTCGCAATCTTTGCAAAGAGCCTTAAAAAACATGTATTAAGATGAAGATTCTCGTAATAGGTGCTGGCGGACAGCTTGGTAAGGATGTTGTGAAGATATTTGGTGAGGAGGAGATTATACCCCTTGACCTTCCAGAGATAGACATATCCAAATTTGACTCTGTGAAGAGGGTTATTATCGCATATAAGCCAAATCTGGTTATCAATACAGCGGCCTATACCAATGTTCCAGGATGTGAGGAAAACCCCAAAAAGGCCTTTGAAGTAAATAGTATCGGTGTCAGGAACCTTGCCCTCTTATCTCTGGAACATAGCATACCCCTTCTTCATATCTCAACCGACTATGTGTTTGATGGAGTAAAAGGAGAACCTTACATTGAGACAGACACCTCTAACCCCTTAAATACTTATGGAATATCAAAACTTGCAGGCGAATATTACATAACTTCCATTACAAGTAAGTATTATATAGTCAGAACATCTGGCTTATACGGTGTTCATAAATCTATTACAAAGGGAACAAACTTTGTGGAGACGATGCTCAAACTTCTGAGAGAGGGAGATGAGATAAGGGTTATTACAGATGAGGTGCTCACACCAACATATACACTTGACCTTGCAAGGCAGATAAAACTACTCATAGAGAAAGAAAGATATGGCTTATATCACATTACAAACAATGGTGAGTGTTCCTGGTATCAGTTTGCAAGAGAGATATTCTCCTATCTTGGTATGGATGTAATCATAAACGAAACAACCCAGAAGGAGTTTCCGTCAAAGGTGAGAAGGCCGCTTTACTCTGTCTTGAAAAACAGGATGCTGAAAAAACAGGGGATTGATATTATGCCAGATTGGAGGGAGTCTCTACACTCATATCTAGATGTGAGGATGTTTAGAAATAAGGTGTAAATTTGTGAGAAAATTACAAATAACAAATAACAAAATTCAAACAAATCCCAATGACCAAAATTCCAATGTTCAAAACAAAGAGGTTTAGTATTTGGATATTTGGATTTAGATATTGTTTGAAATTTGGTGCTTGAGATTTGGAATTTGTCTGTAATTTGGTGCTTGAGATTTGGAATTTGTCTATCTGCCTACTGCCTACTGCTTACTAACAAGGGGGAATTATGTCAAAAAAGAGAAAAAAGGGTGAAAAGAAGGTAGAAACTATCCTGAGATCAAATCCCTGGTTTAACAGGAATAACAACAAGCTCTTCATATTATTTCTATTTTTACTACCACTTATCTATTTTGCTCCTTTTCTTTCTCCCAACCGTATGATTGCGGGTTCTGATTATCTCATCGGTGGATACCCGTTTGAGAAATGGATAATAGAACAGGAAGAGCTTCCTCTCTGGTATACCCCTGTATTCAGTGGAATGCCTGTGCTTGGTGCTCCAGGGGGTGGTCCCCTTGCCCCACTCCACCAGTTAAGGAGAATCATCCCTCCCCATGTTGTTCTGACAATAGGATTTATTTTGGCCTTCTTTCTTGGGGGGTTGGGCACTTATCTATATGTAAAGGAGATTATTAAGGTTAAATCAGTTGCATTTATTGCCGGTCTTGCATATATCTGCATTGGGAATGTGCTCTCTGCACCTAATCCAGGACACCTTGGTAGAACAGTCAGTATAACCCTATTCCCTCTTATGCTCTATTTTCTCCATCGTGGACTCACTATGAAAAAGGCCATCTACTTTATATTCTCAGGAGGTGTTGCTGCACTTACCTTTTATGAGGGGCACTTTCAGATAACATATTACTCAATGTTAGTTGCTTTCGCCTACGGGGTATTTATGCTTGTTCGTAATAGGAAAAAGAACCGATTTAGAGAGACTGCAAAACTTATTGGTTATGCAGCTCTAATGGTTGTAGTGATAGTCTCTCTTTTCTCAATGGTATTGCTACCTGTAATATCGGGGCGTGGAGTAGCTGCAAGGGGAGAGGCGAGAGGATTCGAATTCTCAACCTCCTGGGCAACCCCACCACTTGAGCTTATTGACCTTACCATTCCTACATTTTCAGGTATTCTTGGAAACTACTGGGGAGCAAATTTCTTCAAACAGCATACAGAATACATCGGCATCATTCCACTGGTGCTTTTCATAATCGGACTCTCCCTCTGTCTTAAAAAGAGTATGGTAAAATTCTACCTTGCTCTGTTTATAGTCGCGATATTGATAGCACTTGGTGGAGCTACGCCATTCTTCCGGATACCATTTCACCTTCTTCCTGGATTCGATCTCTTCAGGGGTCCATCTAAGATTTTCTACCTTGTCTCATTCTCCGTTATTGTGATTGGGGCTTATGGACTACGACGGATAATGGAGATTGGGGAAGATAAAGATAGAAAGAGAGCATCTGTCATAACCACTCGCTATATAACCATTGCCCTTATACTGCTTGCTGGGTGGTTTTTAATCAGTATTATTCTCTCGGTCTCAAGGGGTGCAATGATGGGCTGGATGAGAGGGAGCTTCTATCCCGAGATGGTCAGAGAATTTGGACCACAGCTTGCGGACCAAAAGCTTCTGAATTTTGAGAGAAACTATCCTGAGATCGTTTCTGGGGCCTGGAGAACATTCTTATTCCTGACTCTCTCCTTATCTATCCTCTATCTTGTTCTTATAAAAAAAGTGAATGTTATGATACTTACAGGTGTTGTTACTTCACTCATTCTTATGGATTCATTGCCCATAGGAAGAAAATTTCTGAGTTCCGCTCCTCCTCCAGTAGAATACTATAGAGCAGATGAGGTGGTCAATTTCTTAAAAAGGGATACTGGGTTATGGCGTGTATTTCCATACAGGTATGAACATGCACAGACCTCATATCTCTTGTATCACAATATAGAATCACTCGGTGGCTATACTGGAAACCCTATTGGGAGATACCAGGAGCTCATAGGCGCAGGTGCCTCTGTAATGTTCAGACCGGATAATCTTGTCCGTTTTCCCTGGCTTATTGATATGCTCAATACAAAATATATTATATCCTATACACTTCCAGATGATATATCAGGGTTTGATGAGAGAACCAGGGCTTATATAATGGGGATACAAAACTTTCTTTCACGGTTTAGACGGGTAGCAAGGGGAAGGAGATACAGTGTATATCTGAATGAGAACTATCTTGCAAGGGCGTTTATCGTCAAAGATTATAAGATGATTGAAAATCCCGATTCACTACTTTCATTCATGCTCACCCCTTTATTCAATCCGAGGGAGATTGTCCTTCTTGAGGAAGAACCGGAAGGGCGAAGAGCGAAGGAAGTAGGGACAGGGCTTGTCCCTGTCCGAGAGGAGGCTAAAATTGTTGAATACACTCCTAATAGAGTTACCTCTGATGTGACACTTGCCTCCCCGGGTTTTCTCGTTCTCTCCAGCAACTATCATCCGGACTGGAAGGCTTATGTAGATGGGGAAGAGGTCAAACTATATATTGCAAACTACACCTTAAAGGCTGTTTATCTGAATGCAGGGAGACACAGGGTTGAATTTGTATTTGAGCCAAAATGGTTTAAGAGAGGAGCTCTCCTTTCCTTATTTTCTCTTCTCTTTCTACTTGGTACAATCGGGTTCTGGTTAAAGGGAAAAGGAAAAACAATACCCTGTGTTGGTTAAGGAGAAGGATATGATTAGATGGGATGACTACTGGGAAAAATATTCCATATCTAAGGCAGAAAAATGGTTGATTTTAGAAAGAGACCTGATAATAAACTCTTATCTGGACAGGATAAATTCGTCAAAGAAAGAGGTGATGGAAGTGGGATGTGGTTACGGCTCTAATATCAGACTGATAAAGGAGAGAAGAGATGATGTAGAATGTTATGCCCTGGATAACAGTGGTGTCGCTGTTGAATTGATAAAAAGAGAGATTCCTGATGCTTTTTTGTCCGATTGTAGAGAGACCTCCTTTCTTAATGAAAAGTTTGAACTTATCTATAGTGCGGGATTGATGGAACACTTCAGGGATGAAGAGCCTTTCTTGACTGAAATGAGAAGAATCCTGAAACCAGATGGTTATCTAATCACATTTGTTCCGGCAAGATATTCATTATGGAAACTTTATCAACTGCTTCATTTTGGTATGTGGAAACATGGATATGAGAAATCTTACACTTATAGTAGTTTGAAATCACTATTTGTCAATAATGGATTTCGTGTTCTCAAAATTGTTGGAATTGACCCCTTCAGTATCAATGGCGTTATAATGAAACTTTCCAATAGGACATTTTCCCCCTTTATCAAGAGGTCTTTTTCAAAGAGCGGATATACAGAACTCTGTGTAATTGCCCAAAAGTAGTAAGGCGTAGGGCGTAGAGCGTAGGGCGTAGGGCGTAGAGCGTAAGGCGTAGGATGTAATCGGTAATCAGTTATTGGGTCATCAGGTCATTTTATCCTTTTTCCTTGTTAACCCTGACACCTGATAGCCCAATAACCAGTAACTAATAGCCAATAACTAATTAGTTACCGGTGAAAAATGGTTCTTTTTAGGACGCAGATAAACGCAGATGGACAGGATAATGGGTTTGTAGGGGCAGGGCTTGCCCCTGTCCAATAGGGTGACCGTAAGGGTTACCCCTACAATCTGCGAAAATCATAAATATCTTATATCGGGTTTATAGCAAATGATGATATAAGTCCAAAGTTCATAACCGGTTGGTAGATGATAAAGCAACAGGTGGAGCATCTTGCTTCACTCAATGAATTTGGCGAAAGAGAATAAGCCACAAGAGATTAAAAGGAAGGCTTATGATAATCGCAGAAAAAAGAATATAAAAAATCTTAATAATCTGCGTTTATCTGCGTCCTAAAAAACAAGACAAAGAATTATTCACCGGGCACTAATTATGAGAGGATTAAAAATCTTGACAAATTAGAAAATAGGGCGTATAATTTAAGTGTCAGGTAGTTAGTTGGTTAGTAGATAGTTCCCTGTGAAAAAATCCTAAATTCTATACAACTTCTTTTTAACATTTTTTTAACAGGTATGCTATATAATTAACAGGTCTGCTATATAATATAACAAAAATGAGCCTATATTATGTGTTAATAACCTCTCCCACGCATAATTTGGGATAATTGATTGTAAGTGATTTTTTTATATTAACAGGAGGTGAATATGGGACGTATATCGGTAATAATCTTGGTGTCTCTGGCGGTCTTATCTGGTACTGTCAGGGCACAGGTTGAGATTGATTCAAACAATTGGCCATACGGGATGGAATGGGTTGGGAACAGGTGGGAGTGGTATCTTTTGACTAATCAAAGTGTGGGGCATATAGATTTCTTCAATGGCCCATGGGATTTCAGTGGTTATACAGGTGGTGATGTTGCATGGAGTGAGATAAGGCCAATTGGGGAGGCTACCGGGGACCCCCCCCCCCTCTCAAACTATGCAGAAAAGGGCTTCCTCCCTGGAACTGGTTTGCAGTGGGTTTATGCGCACAAAGTAGATAATGGGGTGTGGATGGATGGTGGTCATGCGGCAGGGGTACAGTTTATTTATGAAAATGCTGACCCGCCTCCCAGTAACTGGCTGTACAAATTCCCCTTGAACACCATAACTTCCTGGACATCATCTTTTGACTATGATGTAATGGGGTTTACCAGGGTTAACCATAATCACAGTGCTATGGTAGTGGCAGAGGGTGAGGTGACTGTTCCTCAGGGTGGGCCTTACCAGGCACTTGTTATACAGCGGACGCAAAGTATCCATTGTGCTATGGGTTTTATTGATGAAGATAGGATCGTCTATGAGTGGGTAGTGCCAAACCTTGGTTCTGTGGCAACTATACAGAGTCAAAATAAAGAGACCAATCCCAATTTTACTGTGGCAGACATGGTATACGTGCTTAAGTCCGCTCTTCTCAATGAGCAAGAGCCTCCACAGATTGCTAATACAACTATATGGGGTAATGTCTATTATCAAGGTCCCTATCTGGTATCATCTGAAATTACTGATGCATCAGGAATTGCAAGAGATTCACTATATTATAATATAGGTGGAGCGGGTTGGGCCAGTGTCTCCCATGACAGTGTAGTGGGCGCCACATACTATTTCACAATACCTGGGGTTACTCCTGGCGCTACATATCCTGTTACAATAAATTATTACATCTCTGCCGTAGATGGTTCAGTGAATTCAAATAGGGCGACTGACCCAGCAGGTGCCCCTGGAACCTTTCACTCTTTTGATGTGTTAGACCCTGCCCTTGACCATACATCGCCGCAGATTACGGCAACGACCCAATGGGCAGACACTGGATTTGCTGGTCCGTACTTTATAGAGACTACTGTAATAGATTCTTCTCATGTAGGAGATGTTTTTTTATGGTATAAGATTGGTGGTGCTGGATGGAGCATATCCCTTTCAGATAGTGTATCAGCCTTGTTGCTTGGCGGCACTTATTATTTCCATATACCCTCGGTAATCCCACCAGCTGAAATCCTCTATTATATAGAGGCTACTGATGCATCCCCTAATGCTAATATGGGACATGACCCACCGGGTGCGCCTGACACGACTTACTCTTTTATGGCACAGGATGTTCTTGGTCCTGAGATAACTGAGACTACAAATTGGGGTGACATCCCACACACTGGATTTGGTCCATTTCCTGTGCGATCACATATTGTTGACATGTCAGGTATAGAAGTAGCGTATATGTTTTACAAGCTACATGCTGCTCCATGGGAATCAACCCTGGTTGACTCAGTTATAGATGACTGGCATTGGTTTACCATTCCTGCGATACAGGCTGGGGTTATCAGGTATTATCTCAAGGCAGTAGATGCATCACCATTGAATAATGTATCGTTTGACCCACCTGATGCTCCAGATGTACACTATCAATTTATTCCAACCGGGATAGAGGAGATTGCTGGCATAGGAGAGTTTAGCCTTATATGTGAGCCAAATCCGTTCAGTAGAGAGCTTACTATTAGGTGGTCAGTACCTAACAAACTCCTGAACCAGTATGTAAGCCTTCGGATATATGATATTTCTGGGAGACCTGTCCGAACCTTTGATCTGTTAGCCGATCAATATCAGGTAATATGGGATGGCAGGGATGATAGAGGAAATGAGTTGTCAAGTGGAATATACTTCTCTCGACTGGAGAGTGGTGACAAGAAGATGTTGAGAAAGATAATTTTGATGCGGTGAAGTAAAAGATTAAGACAGCGGAGGAGCGCTTTGCTATGATTATTATATTACTTATATTGTCTCAGCTTTATATCCCGGTAGGCTTAGGGGAAGTGGAGAGGGAATATGTAGATAGTGAAGTGCTGATAAAATTTGTAGATGGTGCTGATATAAATAAAATTAAGTCTATTCATAGCATTGATGCATTCTATCAGAGTCCACATGGTAGATGGTGGAGATGTAGCCTTCCAGTCGGGATGAGTGTGGACTATGCACTTTCTATTCTTAAAGACGAGCCTGGAATAGAGTTTGCCCAGCCAAATTTTATCTGTCAGATAATCTGGACCCCCAATGACCCATATTATTCATACCAGTGGCACTTTCCAATCATTGATATGCCAAATGCCTGGGAGATTGAGCAGGGAGGAGATTCTACTGTAATCATAGGGATATTAGATACAGGAGTCGCGTATAAAGACCATCCTATACCAGTGTATGAGCAAGATGGAGTTGATCCTGCTGCTCGGTTCTATAAACAGGCGCCTGACCTACATGGAGTTAGATGGATACCAGGATATGATTTTGTCCACAATGATGCCTATCCAAATGATGACCATGGACATGGCACTCATATTGCTGGCACGATTGCATCTACCACAAATAACATGATGGCAGTCGCTGGCATAGCCTTCAACTGCGCTATAATGCCTATAAAGATGGCGAACTTTGCTGGAATTGGGAATGTGGCGTGGTTTACAGATGCTATCTATTATGCGGTTGACCATGGTGCAGATGTAATCAATATGAGTGTTGCTTTTAGTCGTCGTCCTGGCCCAATAGCGTATGCAGCTGTTCAGTATGCAGCACAACGTGGAGTAATTATGGTAGGAGGGTCAGGGAATTTCGCCTGTGGTCATGGGGTACTCTACCCTGCAGGATTTGATGAGGTTATAGCGGTCAATGCCACGACTTCGGCAGATTCACTTGCTTTCTATTCAAACTTTGGTGAGGGGAGTGAATTTTCTGCTCCTGGGGGAGACATGTTTGACAGAGATGGCAATGGGTTCCTGGATCTGGTCGTGCAAGAGACTATGCTTCTGGGAGCGATGAATCCAGGTAGTCCTTTTGCGAACCCTGCTGTGTTTCGTGTAATCGGAATGGGCGGTACTTCTATGGCTACTCCCCATGTCTCAGCGCTCTGTGCATTGATGCTGTCTCATAATATTCCAAGGGAGAATATCAGAGAAATACTTCAGCAGACCGCGGTTGATTTAGGAGATGTTGGTTATGATACAGTTTTTGGATATGGAAGAATTGATGCTTATAGTGCCCTTGGTGGAAATGATACTATTCCACCTTCCATCACCGAGGTCACTATCCAGGGGGATACGGAGTTTGGTGGGCCTTATGCTATATGGGCCAGGATTGAAGATCAGTTTGGGCTCTCCGTGAAGAGATTATGGTATAAGATAGATTCGGGGGATTGGCAGTGGGTAGAGCCGGTAGTTTCACTGGCAAATAATAAGCATCTTTTCTATATACCTGAGGTAACTGGGAATGCGTGGATCAGGTATTATATAGAGGTAAAAGATAACTTCCCCCGACAGAACAGAACTACTGCCCCGAATGGTGCGCCGGATTTTACCTACTCATTTATAGTTACTCTAACGGGGATAGAAGAGGATGAGGATTATGAATTAGGAATTATGAATTATGAATTAACAGCATATCCCAATCCGTTCAGAGGCTCTGTGCGTATAGCGTATAGCGTAATGCGTAATGCGTCAGAGGAACACTCTACGTCTTACGCCTTACGCCTTACGCCTTACGCCTTACGCATCTACGACCTCACAGGCCACCTCATCCGCACCTTACCGATCACCGATTACCGATCACCGATTACCGAAGTAACATGGGATGGGAAAGATAATGAAGGGATAAGTGTTCCATCTGGTATATACTTCATCAGGTTTGATACAGAGGTATATAAGGAGAGCCTGAAGATGGTAAAGATTGGGAGATAATAAGATGAAAAAACTTTTTATAGTCTCTTTGTTGTTTGGTCTTAGTGGAAGCTATGCTCTTATGGGGCAGCCTGTAGCTCTTTCCCCTGTTAAGCAGTCAGGTGAATCCGAGTGGGTAAGTGGCGAAGTAATAGTAAAGCTTAGCCCTGCTGTAAAGATGCAGGATCTGGTGACAAGACACCTGCTTAAGCCATACTACCAGAGTCCAATGGGTGGGTGGTGGAAATGTAGGCTTCCTGATGGGATGGATGTAGAGAGAGCGGTTTCCATCTTGACAGAGGATCCATTGGTTGAGCATGTTCAACCCAATTTTATCTTCCGTGCATGCTGGACAGCGAACGATCCTATATATGTTGAATATTCATCCTGTATCATCCCATCGCTATCGCTCCATAGGGTGAACTGGGAACCGAACGATCCTATATATGTTGAAGAACACCAGTGGCATTTGCCATGGATAAATATGCCGGGAGCATGGGGTATTGAACAGGGGGGTGATTCAACTGTAATTATCGGCATACTTGATACGGGATGTGCTTTTGAAGACCGTCCAATTCCACCTTATGAGAAAGATAATGTGGATCCTGCAAGCACGGGTTATAAGTTAGCACCTGATCTTGTTGGCACCCATTTTGTTCAGGGATTTGATTTTGTCAACAATGACCCTCATCCAAACGATGATGCATTTCATGGGACGCATATGGCTGGTATAATAGCACAGACAACCAATAACGCGTATGGGTGTGCTGGAATAGCCTTTAATGTATCAATTATGCCATTAAAGATCATGGATTTCAACGGTTCTGGCAATGAGGCAGGGCTTGCGGATGCTATATATTATGGTGTGGCTCATGGAGCAGATGTGCTGAATATAGGTGTTGGAACTGATACATTAGGTGAGGTAGCGCATGATGCCATAAGGTATGCTGAGCAATCAAGGGGTAATCATTGTGGCTTCAGCTGGTGGTTTTGGTGCAGGCAATATTGCTTATCCGGCACGATTTGAAGAGGTGATTGCAGTTGGGGGAACAATATCGTCCACTCCTGAGTCACTTATGTGGAATTCTAACTATGGTGAAGGAGCTGAGCTCACTGCTCCTGGTGGTGATATGGTTGACAGAGTAGGCAGTTCATTTCCCGATCTGATTTTACAGCAAACAATATATCCAACCATGATGTTTCCATTCGCAGGTATGGCAAGGCCTGACTCATTCCGATATGTTGGGTTGGGGACTACCACAGCATCAGCTGCCCAGGTAACAGGTGTAATAGGACTTATGTTGTCTCACAATATACCGTCAAGTAGTGTGCGAGAAATTTTGCGTCAGACTGCGATAGACCTTGGACCATTAGGATATGATGAGACATTTGGCTATGGGAGGATAGATGCATACAAGGCATTGGGAGGGGGAGATACAATACCACCTGAGATAACCGAGACTGATCTATTAGAAGATGCAGAATTTAAGGGACCATTTGATATCTGGGCTAAAATCAGTGACTTATTTGGACTCTATGACAAGCGTATTTATTATAGAGTTGGAACTGCTGATTGGGTTAGTCTGCCTTCAGCAACCTCTATGTATGGGGATAGGCACCTGTTTCGCATACCTGAGGTAGAATATCCCTCACCTGTGATTGTCAGATATTACATTAAGGCAACTGACAATAGCTTTAATATTGCAACTGCTCCTGCCGGAGCCCCCACTCATAGTTATTCATTTGCAATAGTTCCAACAGGGGTGGAAGAAGAGAATTATGAATTAGGAATTATGAATTATGAATTAACAGCATATCCAAATCCGTCCAGAGGAAAGACAGTAATCAGTTATCGGTTATCGGTTATCGGTAAAAATTCAGACCCGATTACCGATTACCTCTCACCGATTACTATCTCCATCTACGACCTCACCGGCCGTCACATCCGCACCTTACCGATCACCGATCACCGATCACCGAACTAACCTGGGACGGTAGGGACAATCAGGGGAAAGAGGTGCAGAATGGTATATATTTTGTAAAAGCTGAGATAGGTGATTTTGTGCAAACCACGAAGGTAGTACTTATTAGGTAGCGGTGAATAATTCCAAAATATGCGTTAATAAACCACGAGATTACACAAGATTATCACAAGACAAGTCAGTAAAGAATTTGCAAC
>CAYRBN010000010.1:0-5148 GCA_964422625.1 uncultured bacterium
CTCAACGTCCCATTTTAGCGTTCCGAGAATGTCCCATTTTAAATGTTCCGTAACACTAAAAAAAATACCTTTGTTACGCACAGTCAAAAAAATATCTTGACTTTTCCCAAAATATGTGGTAAAATATAAGCGAGGCAGGATGCCTCATATATTAAAGTATCTTGATAATCTGCGAAAATCTGCGTCCTAAAAAGAGAGCATTTTTCATTTTGCATTGAGCGTATTACGGAGGTAATATGGGTAAGATAAGAGTAGGTATTATAGGGGTCGGTAACTGTGCCTCTTCACTTGTTCAAGGTGTCTGTCTCTATAAAAATATAAAGGATGAATCATTCATACCCGGGATAATGCACACAAATTTTGGAGGATATAGAATAGGAGACATAGAGTTTTCCTGCGCACTTGATATAGATATAAATAAGGTGGGCAAGGACCTTGGAGAGGCAATATTTACAAAACCAAATAATACTTATAAATTTGCAGATGTCCCAAAACTGAACATACCTATCTTGAGAGGGATGACACACGATGGTATTGGAAAATATCTTTCATCAATCATAAAAAAAGCACCAGGTTCTACGGTTGATATAGTAAGAGTTCTGAAGGAGACAAAGACAGATATGTGTATCAACTTTCTTCCAGTAGGTAGTGAAGGGGCAACAAAATGGTATGCAGAACAACTTCTCCAGGCCGGTGTTGGAATGATAAATTGTATCCCTGTATTTATAGCCTCTCAGAAATACTGGCACAGTAAGTTCAAGGATGCCAGTCTACCACTTATAGGAGATGATATTAAATCACAGGTTGGTTCTACAATAGTCCATCGGGTTCTTGCAAACCTATTTAAGGACAGGGGTGTGAGACTTGACCGCACATATCAACTGAATGTAGGTGGAAATACAGACTTCCTCAATATGCTTGAGAGAGAGAGGCTTGAATCGAAAAAAATCTCAAAGACACAGGCAGTTACATCACAACTTTCATACAAACTGAAAGATGAGAATGTTCATGTAGGACCATCTGACTATGTGCCCTGGCTCAAAGACAGAAAATTTGCATTTATAAGGCTTGAGGGAACTACATTTGGTAATGTTCCGCTTCAGCTGGAATTCAAGCTTGAGGTATGGGATTCTCCAAATTCTGCTGGGGTTGTTATAGATGCGATAAGGTCACTTAAGATTGCCAAAGATGCAGGGCTTTCTGGAAGTATAATAGAACCGTCTGCATACTTTATGAAGTCTCCACCCACTCAATTTACAGATGATGATGCAAGAAACAGGCTGGAGGATTTTATAAAGAAGTATAGGAAGAAGGAGGCTAAATAAGGCC
Organism: uncultured bacterium; assembly: GCA_964422625.1. Classification (GTDB taxonomy): domain Bacteria; phylum Hydrothermota; class UBA3073; order UBA3073; family UBA3073; genus CAYRBN01. The sequence goes on from CAYRBN010000010.1 coordinate 1,330, forward strand.
CCCCTCCAAGTTAAATGGTGGAGGGAATTTTACAGACTATACTTTTAAGAGATTATAAAGAGATAAAGAAAAAATGAAACATGAGAAAAAAAATAGAAAAATCTTTCCTTAATGCATTGTATAACTCTTTTAAGGCATATAATACCTATGGTGCAAGAAGTAATAAAAAATTGATACCAATTCATACTTGGTTTGCCAAAACAATTATTTCTAATCTGGGTGATAAATACTCCTGTAACAGTTTGAGAAACAAGGAATACACTTTGGAAGGAAAATACTACCCTAAAAAATTAGATATTACAATTCTATACGAAGACAAACCAATTGTAACTTTAAGTTTTAAATTTGTGACTTCTAATTATGCCCAAAATGCAAATAATTACTTTGAAAATCTACTTGGAGAGACCGCAAACATAAGAAGGGTAAGCGTTGCTTTTACTCATTTTCTTGTGATGAGAGCCCATACTCCTTATTATGATAAAGCCGCCGGCTCCAAAAGAGGGAAATTAAAAAAAGTAGAGATTCTACGAGAGCGCCACCTACAAAAATATATAAAACTTTTTAGAGATTTGGATTTTCCTTATAAGTCAGAGGTTTTAGGAATTGCGATAGTTGATTTTGACAAAAAGGGAAAAGTCTTTTTTGCAGACTTAAATGACTTAGAATTGTCCCCCAATACAATAAAAACAGTTAATGATGAATTTTCAGTTGGAGTGTTCATAAGAAGAATAATTGCGTTATGCAAACTAAAAAGCTAAAATCAATGCCATTATATATGAATATTACAAAACAGAAAACTGATGGGGTGATCTATACTCCTGAATGGGTGGTTAGACTAATTCTTGATGATATAGGCTATAAAAATAACATTTATTCTAAAAGTATTATTGACCCCTCGTGTGGAGAAGGTGCGTTCCTAATTGAAATCGTTAAACGGTTTATAAAAGATTGCAAGCAAAATAAATTATCTAACTACGAAATTATTAAATTACTTAGCAATAATATATATGGCTGGGATATAGATGTAAATTCAATAAATAAATGTAAGTTCAATCTACTTAACATATGCAGGCAATATGATATAAACAATGTTGATTGGAATATCTTTGTGTTGGATAGTCTGGATAGAGCCAATGTTAGAAAACATTTTAATCATTTTGATTTTGTTGTCGGCAACCCCCCGTATATTAGAATCCAACACTTAGGACCGGAAAGAAGGAAATTACTCCAAAAATCGTGGTCTTTTTGCGCAAATGGGTCAACTGATATATTCATAGCATTTTTTGAATTAGGATATAATTTTTTAAATCTTCAAGGAAGGCTTGGATATATTACTCCAAACACATTTTTCAAAACAAAAACAGCTGAGAGATTACGAAGTTTTCTTTCTACAAAAAAATGTATCCGTAAAATTATTGATTTTGGGTACTCGCAGGTTTTTGAAGATGCAACCACTTATTCTGCTATTACCATATTAGATAAAGCATGTAAAAAAGACACATTTTATTTCTTCAAGGGGAACCAGAAAGATATACATTATGTTGATGAAATAAAATTTTCAAATCTTGGAAAAAATAATTGGATATTAACTTCAAACAATATTTTAAAGAAAATAAGGAAGATAGAAGAAAAGGGCGTTCCGCTTGGGAAAATGGCTAAAATTCATGTTGGCATTACTACCCTTGCTGATGATTATTATATTTTCAAAAACCCAATTATTAAAGAGAAAAAGACAAGAATAACTTTAAAAGATGGTCGTTCCTTTATTATTGAGACGAAAATACTTAAACCCATTATTAAGGCCTCTGTCTTAAAATCTTCAGATGAAGAACAAAATCGTTATATTATTTTTCCATATAAAAAAATAAATGGAAAGCATATTATCATACCAGAGCGAGACTTATATGTCCAATATCCATTGACATATAGATATTTTTTGTCAATTAAGGAGAGATTGTCATTGAGAGATAAAGGCAAGCCTAATCCTGTGGCTTGGTATGCCTTTGGCCGTTCACAAGGAATAGATACCTCTTTTGGAAAAAAGATACTTACATCTGGTTTAAACTTGAAACCCAATTTTATTGTTTGGGAGGAAGAGGAATATACTTTTTATGCTGGATACTGCATAAAATTTGATGGTGATTTACATTGGTTAGCTGATGAATTAAATTCAGAAGAGATGGATTTTTATATTCGACACACAAGTAGAGATTATCAAAATGGCTATAAGTCTTATTCTAAAACTTTTATAGAAAATTTTGGAATTGTTGGGAAGCAAGTTAGAATAACCCCCAAAAATTATCTAAACAGGATTATTCAAGGTGATGTTTTGCAAGTTCTTAGAAAATTAGATGCAAATATTTTTGATGTTGGAATTACTTCACCCCCTTATAATAAACAAGAGAAACAGGAGGGATGGCTCGTGAAAAATGTCGTATATGATAATTACTCTGACAGAGTACCAGAAAAGGTGTATCAAGACCAACAAATAAAAGTATTAGATGAATTATACCGTGTTACAAAACCAGGAGGTTCCTTTTTCTATAATCACAAAATAAGATGGGAAAGAGGAAAAATGCTACATCCTTATTTTTGGGTAGCACAAACAAAATGGGTTGTCAGACAGGAAATAATTTGGAACAGGACTATCGCCGGTAATATTCGTGGCTGGCGATTCTGGCAAATAGACGAAAGGATATACTGGTTAATAAAACTCAAAGACAATAATACTATTGGCGAAGAATTGCAATCAAGACATGCATTATTAAAATCAATCTGGGACATTTTCCCTGAGAGGAGCACACCCCATCCTGCACCATTTCCAATTGAGTTACCAACCCGTTGTATTTACTCCATATTGAATGAGAATAAAGGAATAGTTATAGACCCTTATGCAGGTAGTGGCACTACATTAGTTGCAGCTAAACTATTGGGTATGGATTATCTTGGAATTGAAATCAGTCCAGAATACATAAACATCGCAAAAGAAAGGTTGAAAAATTGCGAAAACGAGAGGCTCAGACTTCAAATGGAATTAGCGAAACATAAAGTAAGCAAGAGTTTCAAACAAAGAAAAGAGAATGGAGAATGGGTAGGTAGATTTAGAAAGGATTACAATATTGAATCTATAAACAGACAACTCAGATTGCTTGAGGAACAGAGAGGATATTCAAATAAAATATGAAAGAATTTTTTGTCACATTTGAGGGGATAGAAGGGTGTGGTAAGACCACACAGGCAGAACTTCTCTATAACTATATTCAGGATAAGGGGCTTCCCTCAATTTTGACAAGGGAGCCCGGTGGCTCTGATATATCGGAGAGGATAAGGGAGATACTTCTTGACCATAGTTCCCAGGATATGGTCTCTCTTACAGAGCTATTTCTCTATCTTGCATCAAGGGCACAGCATACAGAGAAGGTCATAAAACCTGCCCTTGCACAGGGAAAGATTGTTCTCTCTGATAGATATGCTGATGCCTCTATTGTATATCAAGGAGATGCAAGGGGTGTATCCACAACCCTGATAAAACAGCTCAATAAGACCGCTACTGGTGGACTGTTGCCTAATCTAACATTCCTTCTGGATTTAGAGGCTGATATAGCACTTAAAAGATTGAAAAAAAGGGATAGATTTGAGGTTGAAAGTATTGAATTTCATAAACGGGTAAGGGCTGGTTATCTTAAACTCTCAAGAGAGAATCGAGATAGGATTGTCCTTCTAAACGGAGAAAGACCCCTACAGCAGATCCACAATGAAATAAAGGATATATTTGAATCAAGGATAATAGATATAAGATAAGGATAAAGGATAAAGGAT
>CAYRBN010000010.1:5248-20481 GCA_964422625.1 uncultured bacterium
GGATATATTTGAATCAAGGATAATAGATATAAGATAAGGATAAAGGATAAAGGATGTGTGGGGGTATGGGAGTAAGGGAGTAATGACCCAATAACTAATAACCAATTGACTGGAGGTTATATGAAAGATAAAATACATCCAAAATACTATGATATAGGTGTAATCTGTGCCTGTGGAAATGTTGTGCAAACAAGAGCCACGGTGAAGCAACTTCATGTCGAGATATGCTCAAAGTGTCATCCTTTCTTTACAGGCAAACAGAAACTTATAGATACAGCGGGCAGGGTAGAGAGATTTGAGAAAAGATACCGGAAGTGTAGGGCGTAGAGCATTATGTGTAGGGGTAACCCTTGCGGTTATCCAAAGGATTGAGAGTGGGAAGGTTAAAAACTGAAGGGTTTCAGAATAAAAGTGAGGAGAAATACCAGGATAGATAATATTCCTAATAACCTCTGTTTTCTGTCTAGAGTCCGGACGGTATTTAGTGGTGGGGGATGGTGGGTTCCAAGTATAGCAACAAGAACCGCCCATACTGCAAACCCTGGCCAGAAGGTAAAACCAAGTAGAACTAATATGCCTATTGTAACCCATCCAATAGTCCTGTGTCTTTTACCAAATAGAGCAAACGATATATGCCCACCGTCAAGTTGCCCAACGGGTAAGAGATTTACAGCTGTTATAAACATTCCTATCCATGCAGCCCAAGCAACTGGATGGAATAAAATTGCTCCTTCGTAAGGTTCTTTGACAAAAATCATTGTGAGGATAGAGGAAAGAATTGAGTTGCCCAATCTCATTACGCCCTCTTTTTCAATCTGCTCTATTGGAATAACCTGGCTCAAGAGGAGTCCAATTGCCATTGCAGGTATAGCAACAACAAGCCCTGATAGAGGACCCATTGCACCGACCTCAACCAGGGCATTTCTATCCTCAATTGGTGATTTTATACGAATTAGAGCCCCGAATGTTCCGAGTGGAGAGGGGGGAGGGAGCGGGATGAAATAGGGCAGAGTAGCATCTATACCAAGTCTTTTGCAGGCAAAATAGTGACCAAATTCATGAGAGCCAAGAATAAGTAGTAGTGTAAAAGAGAAAGGTATCCCATAGATAAGCCCCCCCGGGAAAGAGAAATCTTGGCCTCTTGCAAGCATTCCTCCTACCCACAAGGTTGTAAATAGAGTTGCAATAAATAGAACCAGATTAATATAATTATTTCCTTTTGACGGGGGAGTCCAATTATGTAGATGGAGCAATACTTTACCATCATCCCTTTTTGTTAACATAGGAAGAAGGTTGTATGATGACAGGTCTTTCTTTAAGAGGGAAAATGCCTTATCTGTCCGTGGTGTTACAAGGAAACTTTGAGGAGTTAACTGCTCCTCTATTTCCATATACTGGGATATAATCTCTTCTATCATAATAGGTAATATTATAACCCATATTTGGCAATATGTCAAGGGAAAAAATGAGGATAAAGTATTTTTCATCAAACAGTAGATAGGATTATTATGGAAGATAAATTAAAAAAGATAGAAGAGAAAGTCAAAGAGACTGCTGGTGGACTGAAAAAGATAGAGAAAAATATAAGAGCTATATCAAGTCTCTTAAAAGACCCAGAAAATGTTTATAGAATAGAACAGTTGATAATCTCCCTTGAGGGCTTGATACAGAATACAGAATTTGATAGGACCACACTATTAAAAGTATTGAGAGAACTGAAGGATGAGAGTGATAAGTTAAAGGAAGATTTTAGATTCGAATTTTCAAAAAGGCTTGAACAGGGCTTAAGAGACATTGGCAAGGAACTGAAGGGACAGTTACCAGATCTTTACACAGGCTTCTACAGGCTAAAGATTGATTTTATAGGAGGAAAGGCAGACTTACTCTTTGGAGCAGAAAAGATTACCAAATGTCTCCTCTCCCCTGATGAGATTATAAAGAGATTGATAAAATTAGAGCAAGACATAGAGAAAAATTCAATACCAGAAGAGGAGTTTATAAAAAGGTTATATTCTGCTTGGACCAGGGCATCGGCTATTTTAAATAGAGAAAAAATCCCATTGACCACCATCTTGACTGAACTGGTGGTTCTTGTCCAGAAAAGGCAGTTTTATGAAAACCCCTTAAGAGGGAATTATACGGAGTATCCAAGATACCAGTTTGCTTATGACATATACAGGCTACAAAAGAAAGGAGCAAGGAAAACCGAAGGAAAGGATCTGCAACTTGTTGCTTCTACTTTTGATGCTACAAGGAAGAAGATAGACTATATCTGGATTCCAACAAACGAGAGAGGCGATGGCGTGAACTATTCATACCTTTTTTTTAGGTAGTTGATGCTGAAAAATCATAGGACGCAGATAAACGCAGAAGGACAGGATAAGGAATTTAAGCTTAATGTCCAAAGTCCAAGGTTAACAGGTGGAGCATCTTGCTTCACTTACTACGGGAGTGCAGTAGCTTGCTACTACTTACATTACCAAGGTAATGCACTCCAATCCCTGACCAGAAAAAAGAATCTTGATAATCTGCGTTTATCTGCGTCCTAAAAAGGAAGCATTTTTCATCTGGGACTGAGTAGATGGTAAGTATTATAATTGTTACATACAATAGCGAGGATTATATTGCTGATTGCCTTGACTCTATATCCAAAAAGACGAGCTCACCTTATGAGATAATTGTGGTGGATAATCACTCAGGAGACCGAACAGTTGGTATAATAAAGAAAAAATTTCCTTATGTTAAACTGGTCTGTAACTATGAGAATAAGAACTTTGCTTATGCAACGAATCAGGGTATGAATATAGCCAAAGGAGAATATATCTTGATTCTAAATCCTGATACAGTATTAAAAAATAACGGAGTGGATATATTAGATTCATTTCTACATAAAAGAGATGATATTGGGGCTGTGGCACCAAAACTTTTGAATCTTGATGGCTCTGTCCAGAGGTCTGTCCGAGACCTCCCAACCCCATACAATCTGTGGACAGAGATTACAGGTCTAACAATAATTACAAGAAGGGTATCAGGATGGAAACTGCCTAATTTTGACTATGGTAAAACACAGGAGGCACCACAACCAAGTGGGTCAGCATTTCTTATAAGAGGGGAACTTTTACGAGATATAGGTGGCCTAAACGAGAAATATCCCCTTTACATAAATGATGTTGAGCTTTGCAGGGAGATAAAAAGAAGGGGGCAGAAGATATATTATCTTAAAGACGCAGAGGTTTACCATAGAAGGGGTAGTTCAACAGAATTGGATAAGTCCAGGTCTATTCTCTACTGGCATTTTGGGATGATCCGATACCTGAGGGAGCATTTTCCATATCATCCTGTGATTCCACTATATGTAATTATCCTTCTCTGTGGAATGTTTTACAGAACACTTATATGCAGACTTAAATTGTTTATTAAGGGGGGGGTATGAGTAAATACTTTTTAATGCCAGTTCTTTTTCTCATCGCGTGTGCCGGGAAAGCTAATTATACGGTGGTTGAAGAACTTATTCAGATGAGAGAGTATAATATGGCGATAGAGCTCCTCCAGCCTACTCACCCTCTTCTCGGAAGATTGTATATACTTGCAGGTAGGTATGAAGAAGCACTCACCGAGGATCTGTCTCCATATCAGCTTGGGTTTGTATATCAAAGACTTGGTATGTACAAGCAAGCTATAAAGAGTTATCTGATGGTGAGCGGTATCCTGTTCGAAAATGCGATCTACAACAGTGGGATATCTGCTTCTAAGATAGGAGATACACTCAGTGCTATCCTATATTTTCAAAAGGCAGGAGGCTTTCGTGATTCTGATAGACTCCTTGCACGGCTCTATCATGGAGTGGGAAGAGACGAGGAGGCACTAGCACTATGGCGAGAGATAGATGATGGAGAAGCATTATACCGGCTTGGAGAATATAGAGAGATGATAGACCGTTATCCATCTTCTCTTTTTGCTCTAAAAGCCCTTGAGAAGATAGAGGTCTGCACAAGGACCAAGGTAGATGTCCTGCTTGAAAATAGAAGATTTGAGTCCGCATTGGAATACATCACTGATCATAGATTGCGAGGAGATGCCCTTTTTGGCCTGGGCAGATATGTAGAAGCGGCTTCAGAATACAGAAAGGCAGGAGCTCGTCTGAACGCAGGAAGGGCTCTTGATAGGGCAGGAAGAGACGATGAGGCGCTCAAAGAATATTTGGCATCTGGAACCTCGGCTGGGTATTTCAGGGCGGCACAACTCTATGAGAGAGAAGGTAATATTGAGAGTGCAATAAAAACCTATAGAAAGGCCTATCCACACCGGATGGCAGACTTAAGACGCGGGCTTCTCTTGTTTGAGAAAGGAGAACTGGAAGAGGCGCTTGCCGCTTTTGAGAACACATATCCTGTGGTGGCAAGCTACTGGATGGCAAGAGTTACAGGTTTAGACTATCACATTGCTTCTGTAATGAGGCAAGGACCTTTATCATATTATGCCTATCTACTTGGTGGAGAGATTGAAATAGCAGATATTTATCCCGCGGAATGGATAGCACAGTTTTCTGATACAGTCTATTCACTCTCTCCAGAAGATAGCCTGAGACTGTTAAGGGGCAAGATGCTTCTTGATTATGGGATAAGAGGAGAGGCAAAAAGGGAGCTTTTAGGGATAAAAAATAGAAATCCACTCTTAAGATACAGGGTCGCTCTTTTGGCATATCAGGGCGGGATTGATGAGGTTGCAATAGGCTTTGTAAGTAGGGTGCTTCGTATTGGAGAACCTCCCTACCCGCGAGACCTCCTGATGATTGCATATCCTCTCAGCTATCTTCCGACTATCCTTCAATATAAAGAAGATCCATTCTTATTCAAGGCTCTTATCAGAGAGGAGAGCCATTTTCACCCCAGGGCAGTCTCTCGTAGTAATGCCCTGGGACTGACACAGGTGATTCCATCAACAGGCAGAGGGATAGCCAGGGAGCTTGGAAAGGATGATTTTACACCGGAATGGCTAAAAGACCCAGCTATAAATATAAAGTTTGGCGCACACTACTTTTATTATTGTCTTGAACGTTTTGGTGGGGTGATTGAGTACGCACTTTCAGCATACAATGCAGGCCCCACAGTTACCGCAAGATGGATAGATGACTCTCCTATGGATATATGGGTAGAGCGCATACCATTTACTGAGACCAGAAGATATGTGAAGAGGGTTTTGGGTTCATACAATGTCTATAGACAATTGTATGATTTAGAGATGTTAAGATTAGAAGATTGCCAATAATCAATTACTAAGCTGGGGGTTTTATGTTGATTTTATTTCTGTTTCTTATCTCCACTCTTCCACAGAACAGAGAGAAAGTGTGGGTCTATTTCACTGATAAGGGGATTGAGAGTCAGGAGGAGATGATGGAGGCTTTAAGTCTGGCAAAGGTTCGCTTGTCAGAGAGGGCAATTAGAAGGAGACTGATGATCAGATCTTATCAGAACCTGGTAGGTTATCTTGACCTTCCTGTCTCTCTAAAGTATATAAAAGAGGTTGAAGCTATTGGAGCAAGGGTATATGAGGTCTCAAGATGGCTCAATGCGGCAACATTTGTCCTGCCAACGCAGAAGAAGGCAGATATAGAGAATCTTCCTTTTGTAAAAAAGATACGACCTGTCCGAAGATTCAGGCAGAGGCTTATGGAACCAGAAAAGGGAATAGACTATGGAGATGGTAGAGCACAGATAGAGATGCTTGGACTTGATAATCTGCATAAGAAGGGATACATTGGTGAAGGTATATTGATAGGAATGCTTGATACAGGATATAAGATAGATCTCCATCCTGCACTTCAGGATATAAATGTAGTTGCGGAGTATGATTTCATATCAGATGACTCTATTGCACGATATGATCCAGAAGACCTAATAGATGACATGGATAGCCTTCAAATAAGTCATGGTACTCGTATGCTATCATTGATAGGGGCAAGGGCAACTGGACAGCTTGTGGGTGCAGCATTCGGGGCAGATTTTGCAATTGCAAGGACAGAATTGATATACAGAGGAACTGGAGACCGTAGGGATATTATTGCAGAAGAGGGATGGTGGATTGCAGGGGTTGAGTTTCTTGAAAGCGTTGGTGCGGATATAATCTCGTCTTCATTGGGTTACAGGGTTTGGTATGATAGTTTGGACTACAGATATGAGGATATGGATGGAGCGACAACACCTATGAGTCTAATTGCCAGTAAATGTCTTGACACTTTTAATATATTACTTGTCAATGCAATAGGCAATGTGAGAAATACAGAAAGACCCGACACCTGTATAAGGGCACCTGCAGATGCCCATAATATACTTGCCAGTGGAGGGGTTTGTAATGATAGAGAATGGTATTGGCGGGGACACTTAGATGGCGGTAGTGCAATTGGCCCACCTTATGATCAGGTAGGGGTACAGGAACGGACAAGGTGGAAGCCTGATGTAGCTGGACCCTGGTATGGGTATGCGGCTGATCCCTGGGGAGGCTATTCTCGGATAGGAGGGACATCTATTGCCACTGCAATGATTGCAGGAGCAGCCGCCTCTATCCTGTCAGGGCATAGAAAAGACGGTGAGGGCTGGAGTGCGAGAAAATTGAGAGATGCGATAGTGCATACTGCCTCTCAGTCAGGAACCCCTGATGACACATTAGGATATGGCATAGTAAATGCCTATAAAGCACTCTACTATGAGGACCCAATAGTTTTTCCGCTCCCTTATGACAGAGACAGGATATTATCTATCTATCCATCCCCTTTTACCCCCGGTGAGAACAATCTGAGTATACATTATAGTTTAGTGAACAACAGTTTTATCTTGAAGCTATATATCTATACGCTCTCGGGAAGACTCATCAGAGAGATTAGAAAAGACAATGTTACTATTGGATCAGGTGTTATTGAGTGGGATGGTAGAGATAATAAGAACAATCTTGTTCCAAGTGGTGTTTATATCTCTCTCTTGAGAACTGGGGTAGGAAGAGCGATAGGCAAGATTGCAGTGGTAAGATAATCGGTAATCAGTGATCGGTGATCGGTAATCGGTGATCAAAACACCTAACCACCTAACCAACTAACCAACTAACCACCTAACCACCTAACCACCTAACCAACTAACTACCTAACATGTATTCAAGACTGAAAAAATATATCATATTTGCCATCATTCTTGTGCTGGTTGGTTTTATGATCTATTCAGAATATATGATGAACCATCTGGAGCAGGAGATTAAGACAAGCTCAAGGATATATGGAAGATTTATACGAGGTGTTGGAGAGATGGAGACTGAACTTGATATAATCTTTGATGAGGTTGTTCAGAATATCGCATTTCCAGTTGTTGTAACTGATAATGAGGCAAATATAATAGCGGTAAGGAATATAGAGCAGGGAATGGAGGAGGAGATACTTCAAAAACTTATGAGGATACGAGATCCTGTTGTGATAGAATACGAGAATATTCCTTTGGGTAGGGTTTACTATGGTGACACAAAGGCAATCTCTTTTTTGAGATGGGCTCCATTTTTCCAGATTACACTTGCGTTACTTCTACTCGCAGTAGGAATATACTGGTTCAGAGGAGCAAGAAAGACAGAACAAGAGATGATATGGACAGGAATAGCAAAGGAGACCGCACATCAGCTCGGAACCCCGCTCTCCTCTCTTCTGGCATGGACGGAATATATAAAAGATGTAGATATTAAAAAGGAGATGATGAAGGATATAGAAAAATTAGAGGAGGTAAGCGAGAGATTTTCAAGTATTGGTTCTATCTCCTTTAAGGAAACAGAGATAAATACCATACTTGCTAACAGTGTTGCCTATATTGAGAAGAGAATCCCTAATCTTGAAAATAGAGTGAATATATTAGAAGACTATGGTAAGGTTTCGCTCTTAAAGATGGACCAGGGGCTTATCTCATGGGCAATAGAAAATATCCTGAAAAATAGTGTAGATGCCGGTGCCAGAAAGATAGAGATCTCGTCAGAACAACTGAGTAGACATATCAGAATATCTGTAAAAGACAATGGTCGTGGCATAGGCAAGAAGGATGTCCAACGAATATTTGATCCCGGTTTTACAACAAAGGAATGTGGCTGGGGAATGGGACTCTCTCTTGTAAGGAGAATAGTAGACCTGCATAAGGGAAAGATATACTGTTCTTCAAAAGAGAAGAGCGGAACAACATTTATAATTCAGCTACCCCTGGGAAGGGATAGGCGTAGGGCGTAGGGCGTAAGGCGTAGGGCGTAGGGCGTAGGGAGGGGGTGACATTATGAACATTCTATGGATAGATGATGAAATAGACCTTTTAAGGCCTCTTATAATGCTTCTTAAGGAGAGAAGTTACAATGTGACAGGTGTTTCTTCTGGAGAGGACGGGGTCTCCTTGCTTAAAAGATTTCCTTATGATCTTGTGCTATTAGACCAGATTATGCCTGGTAAAGATGGGATTATGACCTTGCGCGATATAAGAGATCTAAATATGGATATACCGGTAGTAATGATTACAAAGAGTGAAGATGAGGAACTGATAGATAAGGCTTATGGTGTAAAGGCAACAGACTACCTTCTCAAGCCAATAAAGCCACAGCAGCTCATATCCACAGTAAAAAGAATACTTGAAAGAGCAAATATTATCAGAAAAGCACAGCCAGAGCTATATGCAAAATTTTACACATCCTGTAACAATAAAATATACAGTAAGATTGAGATAGAAGAGTGGATTTCTATCTACCTTGACATTGTTCACTGGGATATGGAGCTCTACAAATTTGGAGATGAAGAGTTTAAAAAGAGCCACAGGGAGCTTCTATGGACAGCAGAGAGGCAGTTTGCGAGATTTATAGAGACAGAATATCCCAGGTGGCTATTAGAGGGTAAAGGACCTGATCTATCACCGGATATAGTCAGAAAATATGTTATGCCAAGAGTAGAAAGGGGTAATAGGGTCTATTTTATCATAATTGATTGTATGAGATATGACCAGTGGCTTGTAATAAGATCTATTTTGAATAAAGATTTTAAGATTCAAGAGGCACAATATCTATCAATTCTTCCAACAGCGACACCTTACGCACGCAATTCAATCTTTGCGGGTGTTTTTCCCGATGAGATAGCCTATAGATTTCCAAAAATGTGGGACCCTCGGGAAAATAGATTTGAGAGGGACCTTCTTGCTATGCAGGTTGAAGAGATCAAAAGAATAAAGGGCCCTGTATATTTCAAGGTGCGTAATCTGAAAGAAGCAGAGGATTTTAAGGAGAAGGTTCGGGGATACAGAAAGGCAAAGTTTGTAGCCGTAGTTATAAATTTCCTTGACTTGCTCATTCATCACAGGATGGAATCGGCTGTGTTAGAGGAGGTTCTTTCGGATGAGAATGCCCTGAGAGACCTTACAGGCACATGGTTTACAACGTCCAGTATCTACAGCCTTCTTCAGGAGTTGAAGACTAAAAATACGGTAGTAATAATAACCACAGACCATGGTGCAATAATAGCAAAAAAACCCTCTCTCATAGAAGGAGGTAGAACCATATCAAAAAACCTGAGATATAAATATGGACCTGTGGTTGAGCCTAATAAGCGAGACTGTATATTCATAGAAGAACCAGGGCTCTTTAGATTACCAGGCAAGGGTATCAACTATGCAATTGCGAAGGAGGACTATTACTTTATTTATCAATCCCATGCAGAGGAGTATAAAAAGGAGTATAAATACACATTCCAACACGGTGGCGTCTCTATGCAAGAACAGATACTTCCTATAGCGGTTCTTACTCCAAGGTAGAATAGTAGCGAGTAGCGAGTAGTGAGTAGGGCAATAGCAAACATTGTTATTATGGACATTTCTATGTAGTAGCGGAACTTCAGTTCCGCCCCTGTAGAGAGTCGTAGAGGTGTTGTAGACACTTCGTGTTGCAGGAGCATACAGAGATCTGGGAATGAAAATAAAAAACTCTGCGTTCTCTGCGTCCTCTGCGGTTAGACATTATACATAGCAAGATTTTTCTCAGGAGGCTAAATGAGATTTAAGAAAATACCGAAACTGCGAATAGGGGATCTACGGCCTAAACTACCAATTATTCAAGGGGGGATGAGTGTTGGCATTTCTCTGTCAGGTTTGGCATCCGCTGTTGCGAAGGCAGGTGCTGTTGGGGTTATTGGGACCGCTGGAATTGGCATGCTTGAGCCTGATTTTCACACAAATTTCAGAGTGGCCAATAGGAGAGCCTTGCGTAAAGAGATAAGAAAGACGAGGGATCTGACAGATGGCATTATTGGGGTTAATATAATGGTAGCCCTTTCAGATTTTGATGACATGGTTCAGATTGCAGTGGATGAGGGTGTAGATCTGGTTTTTATTGGTGCGGGACTTCCACTTGCGGCACCTGAAAAGTTACAGGACCGCTCAACCACGACCAGGCTCATTCCTATAGTTTCCTCTGCAAGGGCGGCCAAAGTTATATTTCAATACTGGAGGCGTCACTATAATTATATACCCGATGCAGTGGTTGTTGAGGGATCATTAGCTGGGGGACATCTTGGATTTAAGAGAGAACAGATAGAGGACCCTGCTTATGCTCTTGAAAAGATATTGTCACAGGTAATCTCCATAACAAGGGTCTATAAAGAGCGTTTTAATAAAGATATTCCAGTGATTGCTGCGGGAGGTATCTATACGGGTGCAGACATTCATAGATTTCTCCAGTTGGGGGCTAAAGGTGTGCAGATGGCAACCAGATTTACTGCAACTTACGAGTGTGATGGAGATATGAAATTTAAGGAGATGTATCTGAAATGTAAAAAAGAGGATGTGATCATAATTGACAGTCCTGTTGGGTTACCAGGCAGGGCTGTTCAGAACAGATTCCTTAAAGATGTCCAGGCAGGGGCTAAAAAGCCATTTAAGTGTCCCTGGCTCTGTCTGAAAACCTGCGATTTCAGGAATGCGCCCTACTGTATTGCTCTTGCGTTAACCAATGCCAAAAAGGGAAATCTTGAAGATGGATTTGCTTTTGCGGGTGCTAATGCCTATCGGTTAGATAAGATTGTCTCTGTCAGAGAACTGATTGAGACTTTATTAGAAGAGTATGAAAAGGCTGTAGAAAAGGGGTGAGCTATCCTGCCTCACTCAACTGAGATCTTATGGGCATATACGAAAGAACGACTGATAAAATATCACGGTATAACCCACAGGAAACAGTATCGTTATGGGAAAGAGATTGAATTTTGTTTTAATAACGGAAATGAGATCAATCTTGAATATGCTATTTTGAAATAGTTATTAGATTTTTGGCACTTAACTACATAATCCCAAATTATGCATAAAGCCACAGAATAACACAGAATTTCACAGAAAAAAAATCTATTTTTTCCTGCCCCGTACATAAGCTTATGTGCGGGATGAATGGTCTTTGTGGTTTTATTATCGCATATTTTGGAATAATTCCAATAATTAATGTACCCATACTACTTTCTTGACAACACTCTTCTCATGGGTATTCATCCGTATAAAATATATTCCCGAAGTCTTGGGTTGCCATATCAAACTATATGTTCCAATTGTTTGTCTATTTGATATAAGCGTTGCAATACGCCTGCCATCAAGAGTATAAACAGCAAGATCTACCTTGCTTTCTTTAGGTATGAAGTATTGTATATTTATGCCATTTAGACTAAATGATGTAAAGAAAGAAAATTCGGGTATAATTTCTCCTTCTTCAATTCCTTGAACTGGTAACAAGTTTATGCTGCTTTCTACCATAAAACTATCTATTAATAGATCTGTTCCCCAAACTATGAGTGCTAATTGATAGGGCCCCGGAGAAAGTCCTTCGGTATCCCAATGTCCCAAAATACTTCTGTGTACCTCGTAGGTATAGGCAGCATCAATGGATATCCAACTCTTGTCCGGGGGTTTTTAATCTTCTTAATCAACTGAGACCTCTCTATTTCATCCCATATCTTATCAAGTGGTTTTTCTCGGACATTGATACCATTTTCAGATCTTGTACTCCAATTAATCTTACGCTCCTTCAAAAAGGGTTGCCAAAATGGTTCATCAACAGATATATCTATTTTGTAATCTCTCTGATATCTGATAACGGAGGAGAGAAATTTCTCATATTCGTTCCTATTCAGACCATATTTCCCATAATTTTTACAGGGTTTCAAGCCCAGGAATGTAACCTTCTTGTATCCTATCTTCTCTGCAAGTCTGAGCAATTTTCCAGTCTGCTCATAGTTATATTTTCCAATGGTTATAGGGCAGTCCGAAAGAATATTGTGCTTATTTGCTAATGCCACAGATTGATTTAACTTCTTAAAACTGGCTCCAGCTCGTGTTTTTTCGTAACTCTCCTTATCTGCACCATCTATGCTTATCATAAGATTAACATTCAAGTCTCTGAGTCTTATAACTATATCTTCATCAATCAGCATGCCATTGCTTATGAGATATATTCTGATATTGTGCTTCTCAATTATCTTAAGACTCTCAAATAATTTTTTAGACAAAAGTGGTTCTCCGCCTTCAATGATAACCCATCTTGGGTTAAGTAATACTATCTCCCTGGATAGTTTCAGAATAGTCTCGTCTTTTAGCTCTTCCTGTGCCATCCCTCTACAATGCACGCAGTTAAGATTGCATCTATTCGTAATTGCCCAATCAATCATATATGGATTTGCCATAACCAGGTAAAAAGACGGTTATCAGTTATCGGTAAGAAGTAGCGAGTAGTGAGTAGCGAGTAGTGAGTAGTAGGGGCAGGGCTTGCCCCTGCCCGAAGTAGGGAGTAAAGAGTAGAGAGTTATCGGTAAAGACCAACCAACTAACCAACTAACAAACTAACCCCCTTCAGCCTTATGGAGTCTGTCCATAATGGCTCTTCCAAGTCCAGTCTCCGGCAGGGGTTCTGCAAAGATAATATCCAATCCAGCTTTGTCCAACTTGTGTAGAGAGGAGAATAGATTTGCAGCGGCTTCCCGTAGATCTCCAGATGAAGAGAGCACCTCTACTATCTTATAAGACAGTTTTTTTTGAGGAGATTTGAATGCCAGAAGCCCTGCTTTTTTTGGGGTTTTCAGTTTTCTGCTATTGAGAACCTTGATGGGGGTCCTGGGTGAATAGTGTCGGGGAAACTGTCCTGGTGAGTGGGGTCTTTTAGAGTAGCCTTTTGATATTTTTATATCTCCTATTATCTCCTCTATCTCTTCAACTGGCACTCCACCAGGTCTCAGGATAATCGGCAGTTGCCCTGTAAGATCTATCACGGTTGATTCTATACCGAGAGGAGTTTTTCCATTGTCTAATATTACATCTATTTTATCTCCGAGCTGTTCTTTGACCTGCTCTGCAGTGGTGGGGCTCAGATATCCAAAGGGATTGGCACTTGGGGCAGATATAGGTGTTTTAGCCTCTCTTATCAGGTTTAGTGCCACAGGATGGTCGGGCATTCGGATAGCAACTGTTGAGAGACCTGCTGTCACAATATCTGGCAGGGTATCTCTCTTTGCCACGACAATAGTAAGGGGACCTGGCCAGAATCTCTCAATCAGTTTTCTTGCCTTTCTGTCTATAGAAGAAGATAACTTTTCTAAATAAGAGAGCTCTGATATATGGACTATCAGAGGGTCAAAAGAGGGACGATTTTTCACTTCAAATATTCTAACAACTGCCAATGGGTTTAGTGCATCTGCACCAAGTCCATATACTGTCTCTGTCGGAAATGCCACCAGCCCACCATCTCGTATAACGGCACCTGCCCCCTTTATTGCTTGTGATGTAGCAGTAACGAGGTTCATAAGAGATCTCAGGTTGTTCCCCCAAAATAGTCAAGTCTTTTTGTGCACTCCTCTTTTCCAAGGATATCCATTATCTCAAAGAGTCCTGGTCCAACGGTCCTGCCTGTGAGTGCAAATCTTATTGGGTGTATCAGGAGGGCGGGTTTTATACCCATTTCTCCTGCAGTATCTCTGATACAGGTTTCAACTGTTTGTTTGTCAAAGCTCTCAAGGGCTACCAATGCCCTTTTTATTATCTCAATTCTTTCAGGTCTTGCCTCTGCCTTACCTTTTTTTATGTATTTTGCAAAGTTCTCAGTGTCGTAGTGCGTAGGGCATGAAAAAAAGTATGAACCGAGTTCCCAGAATTGGGATAGTAGGAATAGTCTCTCCTTTAACAGACCTATAACACGGAGGATATACTCCTTTTGTCTAGTTTTTAGTTCTAACTTATCTTTTATAAATGGTAGAAGTCTATCAAAGAGCGCTTCATTGCTCATCTTCTTTATATACTCTCCATTCATCCATTCTAATTTCTTTGTATCAAAAACCGCCCCGGTCTTTCCAACATTCTCAAGTGAAAAGGTCTCTACCATCTCATCAAAAGATACAATCTCTCTGTCGTTTCCTGGTGACCATCCTAAAAGAGCAAGGTAGTTTATGAATGCCTCTGGTAGAAACCCCTTATCCCTGTATTCAATCACAGATACTGCCCCATGTCTCTTTGACAGTTTTGAGCGGTCAGAGCCGAGTATGAGTGGAAGATGGGTAAACCGAGGGGGGTTAAAACCGAGTGATTCATATAGAAGAATCTGTTTATGTGTATTTGAGATATGGTCTTCTCCCCTTATCACATCTGTTATCTCCATAAGATGATCATCTACTACACAGGCAAAGTTATATGTTGCCATACCATCTGATTTTAGGATAACAAAATCCTCTATATCCTCTCTGCTTCTTTTTATATTGCCGTGAATCAGATCATTGAAAGCACTTGCTTTCTCAACTCTGAACCTGAATGCCTTTTTTCTCTCTCTTTCAAATCTTTCTCTCTCTTCTTTGCTAAGATGGAGGCATCTCCTATCGTATTTCCATGCCTTCTTTTTCGCTATAGCGATCTTTTTTCTCTCTTCTATCTCCTGTTTTGTGCAGTAACAGGGATAGACCATCTCTGTTAAGATGAGCTTGTCTGCGTATTTTCTGTATATATTGCGTCTTTCTGACTGAAAGTATGGTCCCTCATCCCAGTAAAGCCTCATCCATTTCAGGGATTCAGTGATGATATCTACCATCTTGTGAGATGAACGTTCTATATCCGTATCCTCTATTCTCAGGATAAACTTACCCTCAGTATTTTTTGCGAACAGGAAGTTATAGAGGGCAGTTCGTGCTGTCCCTACATGCAGAAATCCTGTTGGTGATGGTGCAATTCTAA
>CAYRBN010000010.1:20581-23184 GCA_964422625.1 uncultured bacterium
GCAGTTCGTGCTGTCCCTACATGCAGAAATCCTGTTGGTGATGGTGCAATTCTAACTCTAATCATATTGAGTTATCAGTTATCGGCAAAGACCAACCAACTAACTACCTAACCCCCGACACGCCATAGGTTCGGGTCTTTCTTCTTTCTCTCTGCTACATAGTTATTTACCTCAAGTAGGGATTCCACTGATGCGCCGGCGTCCCCCCAGAATCCGTTAAAAATTTCATAACTCAATGTTCCCTGTTTTATATACTCGTTGTTGACATCTGTAATCTCAAGCTCTCCTCTGTTGGATGGTTTCAGTTTTGGGATGATATCAAATATCTCACTTGTATATACATATACGCCAATAACTGCATATTTTGACAGAGGAACCTTTGGCTTTTCTACTATAGATGCTACTTTATTATGATGTAAGATAGCCACTCCATATTCTCGTGGGTCATCTACCTCATAAAGGAATATCATAGCTCCGTCACTGAACTTTGATATTCCCTTTTTTATGGAACCGTCAAGTATGTTATCTCCAAGTATTACACAGAAACTATCTTCTCCCACAAAATTTTTCGCATGAGAGATTGCCTCGGCAATGCCTCCTTCCTTTTCCTGATATGTATAAGCAAGTTCCTTTAGTCCAAGTTTCCTTCCATCTCCCATCAATCTTAAGAACTCACCTGCGGAATTTCCACCTGTGACTATAAGAATTTCGTCAATCCCAGCCTCTTTCAGTGTCATAATGGGGTAGTATATCATAGGAAGGTCATAGATTGGTAAAAGATGCTTGTTAGTTATCTTTGTTAGTGGATACAGTCTTGTTCCAAGGCCTCCTGCAAGCACAACGCCTTTCATAATTCCCCCTATAGAGAGAGTAAGTAGTAATCGATTATCAGTTGCTTACTGTCTACTATTATAATATAAAAAGGGAGAAATGTCAAGAGAAAAATATCCAGATCTTCCTCAAAAAAGGAATTTTATTGTTGACAAAATCTATTTTTTGGTGTATAATAAATCACTCCTCGGTGGCTCAATGGTAGAGCGGGTGGCTGTTAACCACTAGGTTGGGGGTTCGAATCCCTCCCGAGGAGCCACATAGATCTAATTTAGAACGCAGAAGAACCCAGCACCTTTAAGAAGGTGCTGGGTAAACAGGATTTGTAGGGGCAGGGCTTGCCCCTGCCCATTAAGGACAAATTCTAAACTCTAATATCTAAATCCTAAACAATTTCAAAATCCTAAATTCCAATGTCCTAAATCTATTGTCCCTAACTATGCTGGTTTTGAATTTTGTATTTTAGTCATTTGTATTTGTTTAGGATTTCGGATTTAGAGTTTAGGATTTGCCCTTACATCAAGGGTTACCCCTACAATCTGCGTCCTAAAAAGAGAGTAAGGAGATTGTATGCAGAAACCAGATTTTGCATCTATGGTATTTTTCTTTGCCTCAATTGCCCTTCAGCACCTCGGGGTCATCAAAAATCCTTTAACCGATAAGGTGGAGAAGAACCTTGAGATTGCAAAATATACCATAGATACACTTGACCTTATAAAGGAGAAGACAGAAGGGAATCTCACAAAGGAAGAGGATTCCCTTCTTGCCTCCACTCTCGCAGACTTGAGACTCACCTATGTGAAAGAGAAAGAAAAGGGAGAAAATGAAAAAGGTAACCCCACAATATCTGCAGGAGAAGATAGAGAAAGGTGAGAAGACGGTTCTTCTTACTGCCTATGACTACCTTACCGCAAGGATTGAGGATTCCGCTGGTATAGATGTAATACTTGTTGGCGATTCTTATGGTACCACATTGCTTGGATACTCTTCTACACTTCCTGTAACGATGGATGATATGCTTCCTATTGTCTCTGCGGTCAGACGGGGTGTAGAGAGGGCAATGGTGATAGTGGATATGCCCTATATGTCATATCAAGCCTCTGTAGAACAGGCAGTGCTGAATGCAGGCAGATTTATGTGTCTTGGGGTGGATGGGATAAAACTTGAAGGTGGGTCTGCGATGAGCGATACTATCAAGAGACTTGTGGATATTGGTGTGCCTGTTATGGGACATATAGGGATGACACCACAATCATATAAGAAGTTTGGAGGGTATCCTGTGTGCGGAAGGACTGAGGATGAGTCAGAGTCCCTTCTGATAGATGCAAAGGCACTTGAGACTGCGGGGGTCTTCTCAATTATAGTGGAGTGTGTTGTAGAGGATGTTGCCAAAAAAATAACTGAAGAGACCAGAATTCCAGTATATGGAATAGGTGCTGGTAGATACTGTGATGGACAGATACTCGTGATAACGGATATCTTAGGGCTCTCTTCTGGCCCAAGTCCAAAATTTGTTAAGAAATATGCAGAGATTGGAGATAACATTCGGGATGCGATAAACAAGTATATTGAAGAGGTAAGAAATGGGGTCTATCCTGACCCGAGCCATACATATCATTGATATACGCCATTGTTCAATACAAAATGTTCTCTTTTTAGGACGCAGATTTTCACAGATTATTAAGATTCTTTTTTTTGCCAAGGATTGAAGCGCATCAGAGGCTGTGCAAAAATAACCCTGCGGACAACCACAAGGGTTGTCCCTACATTGT